>JAUWMS010000439.1 GCA_030613045.1 Candidatus Latescibacterota bacterium
AAAATGTGCGGTCATTGTCTTCAGGATGGCGCGCTCGTCCATGCGATAGAAGAGATTGTACGTGTCCGGGAAGAGGTATCCTTCGAGCGTGGAAGCCTGCACTCCAAGCTCGTGACAGAAAACCGAATCGCAGGCCAGCGCCACGAACCGGACCGAGTCTATGCCGACGCCCAGACGGAGGATGCCCGCAATTTCCCGCATGGTGCGTCCCTCAGGGATGGTGACGTTCTTGGTGATCGCCCCGCCCTGCGTCAGGCGCCACATCGTCCGATAGCTGGTCTTGCGGCCATTCAGGTGGTATTCCCCGGCCTCCAATCGGTCTTCGATCCCGGAGAGTCTGGCCATCAGCACAAATAACCGGATACTTCGTATCAGTCCCCGATCCTGTAGCAATTGACCGATCCGGCGGACCGTCATTCCGCTTTGAATCACGATTTTCTGCGAATCAGCCAAACCGGTCGGACGGTTTAAGGAAAATGCGATTGCACCGACGGAGAGTGCACAAAGAAGGATAAAAAATAACGGATAATGGATAACGGATAACGGGGCGGCGGCTTTTCCCTTTCCCCTTTTTCTTTTCTCCTTACCTTTCTCCGCGTTCTCTGCAGTGCCTTGTCTGACTCGAATGAGGAATGCGGCCAAGCGAAAAGGGATTAGGAGCACGTGAAAGAAGATGGTGAAGAGGATCAGAATGTAGGTGGAGTATAGGAGGTACGCGAATGATCCGACAAAGAGGGCGGTCTTTCGGAGCCGATACACTATATTTTTTTTCGAGGAGGTCATCATTGAAGAGCTGTTTGATTGGGGATTTCGGATTTCGAATTGCGGATTGATAGGGCGGTATTCGCAATTCGTACTTGTTCATTACTCATTGCTTATTACGCTTAAATATTCCTGGAGCATCAGCGTCGCGGCGATGCGATCCACGTCGCGTTTCCTCCCTTTGGTCTTGAGGCCCATCTCGTGCATCGTCCGCATGGCGGCCCGGCTGGTCCAGCGTTCGTCCCAGAAGCGGACCGGGAGCTCGGCTTTTTGGGAGAGCTTCTCCCCAAAAGCGCGGACGGCCTCGGTCTGTTTGCCGGAGGTGCCGTCCATATTTTTGGGCAGGCCGATGAGAAGCGTGCCGACCTCGGATTGGGCAGCGATTTCAGCGATTCGTTCGACGGCCTGATCCATAGACCGTACTTGGAGGGTGTCCAATCCCTGAGCGGTGATGCCAAGCAGATCGCTTAAGGCCAGGCCGATGCGTCGGGTTCCGTAGTCTATGGAAAGAATGCGTTTCAATAGGGATGCCTTTTGGTGATTGGTGATTGGTGATTGGTGATTGGTGATTGGTGATTGGTGATTGGTGAGGTAGTCTGTGTCCATACTCCTGCCCGGAAATTCAAAATATACGATATAGCCTCGCTTTTGTCAACTGAAACTTCGACCATCCTCTTTGATGGGATTTTTCTATCGAATTTGTAATCCTATATTGAATATAGATTAAAACAGGCTCGAACCGTTTTTTCTCTGAAACCGTTTGCATCTACAGGATGCGGAGCGGAGCATTTGGTACGAAAATTGCGATAGCATGGTTTCACAAGAAGAAATGCGGCGTAAAACCAAGGTATAGTCGCGAAAATGCAAGACCGGGACGCTCCGCCGTATCGCGTTTCACGCATCGCTTCTATTCCTTGCGGGGAGGGGAGGCTTTTATGTCGAGCAGCATCGCACAGAAAACGGATGCAGAAAATTTTTCCGATGAAGCGGAGAAAGAATTGCAGTTGGTCTCGTTCAAACTCGGAGAAGAGGAGTTCGGGGTGGACATACTGCAAGTCAAAGTGATCAACAGGATGGTGGAAATTACGCGTATGCCGGAGTCTCCAGCGTTTGTGGAGGGGGTGATCAATCTCCGGGATAAGCTGATTCCCGTCGTGGATCTCCGAAAACGCATCGGGCTTCCAGAGCACGCGCACGACAAGGATACCCGTATTATCATTGTGGAGTTGGAGGATCAGTGGATAGGCTTCGTGGTGGATGCGGTGTCGGAGGTGCTCCGCATCCCCAAGCGCATTACTGCCCCCCCTCCGGACATGGCGGTCGGGATGGGTGAGGAATACATCACCGCGATCGGAAAGTTGGAAGATCGGTTGTTGATCCTGCTGGATTTGGACAAGGTGTTTTCCACCGAGGAACAGGTGGCTCTTAAGAAAGCGGCGTGATTTTGAAGCGCCCGGTAGGAGGATAAGTTCCTGGAAAATTTTTTTCTTAGGCTCACCGCAGAGACGCAGGGCCCGCAGAGGGAAGAAGTCGATTTAGTCCGATAGAAGGAGAATCGACCAAGTGAGAAAGTGAGATGGTGAGCCCCCCACTTTCCCACTCTCCCAGGGAGTTTCTCTGCGTCCTCCGCATCTCTGCGGTAAAATTGTAGAGCGACTTGCAAAACGCCTCTTCAGATGAGCTCGCTTCGGCATTTCGCATCTCACAATAACAAAGCCGTTTTGCCGCTTTAGAGCCGGGTGGCGTCCTCGCGTTTTTCGGACTTTTGCAAGTAGCTGGGTAGTTTTATTTTGTCCACCTGCTTAGCGCAACAGGGAGGGAAGTATGAATGCGAATATTAGAGAGATTATCACAGGATTGGGGGATCTGCCCACGCTGCCTACGGTGGTTTCCAAGGTGGTGGCCATGTGCGACGATCCGATGACGTCGGCCGGGGATATGGAGCAGGTGTTTTCTATGGATCAGGCACTCACCGCGAAGGTGCTGAAGCTGATCAATTCCAGTTATTTCTCACTCCCAAGGCGCGTGTCGTCCGTGACCCGCGCGGTGGCCTTTTTGGGATTCAATGCGGTGAAAGCGATTGCGCTGACCAGCTCGGTTCTGGAGATGTTCTCCGGCGAAAAAGGCGGTTCGAATCTCGACTATCTGGCCTTCTGGCGGCATGCCCTCGGTACGGCTGCAGGCGCGAAGATTCTGGCAAAAAAGACCCGCCTGTTCCAGATGGACGATGCTTTTGTGGCAGGGCTGTTGCACGATATCGGCAAGATAGTCCTGGATCAATTGATCCACGACCAGTACATGGAGGTGCTTCGATGTGCCCGGGATGAGTCGCTCTGGATTCTTCGGGCGGAGCAGAAGCTGCTCGGATTCGACCATACCGAGGTCGGGGAGATGGTGGCCGATCAGTGGAAACTTCCGGAACTCCTTTCTACGGCCATTCGCTATCATCACAGTCCCTCCGGTGTGGGGAAGAATCTGATCAAGTTCGTGGGAGTGGTGCACATGGCCGATTATCTGTGCCGGGCGTCCGGGGTGGGTTCAGGCGGCGACGCGCAG
>JAUWMS010000518.1 GCA_030613045.1 Candidatus Latescibacterota bacterium
GTCTCGGTTGACGCGCCCTACGAGGGCGGGGAGTTCACCACGCCGCCGATGACCTTCGAGGGCAACTCGCTGCAGTTGAACGTCCGGACCAGCTTCCCCGGCTGCGTGAAGGTCGAACTGCTGTCCGACGGCCGGCCCGTAGAGGGCTGCAAGCTCGACGACGTTGATCCGATTTCAGGCCACTTCATCGACCGCACGGTTACCTGGAACGGGCGCAGCGATGTGTCGGCTCTAACGGGCAAGCCCGTCCGGTTGCGCTTCGTGATGTGGGACGCCAAGCTGTATGCGTTTCAGTTTATGGCGTCCTGATCGGCCAAAGCACCCATTCAATGGAGCCACTTGCAAAACGTCCCTCAGATGAGATGGTGCCCGGCACTTCGTGCGTCGCAATGCCAAGAATAAAGCCATGTTGTCGCCAAAAGCTCAGTGGCATCCTCTCGTTTTCCTGACTTATGCAAGTGGCTGAATAGGACACGGAAAAACACGGGTGCACGCGGATTTTTTGTGATGTTCGTGCCCTGTCCGTGCTTCTCTGTGTTCATCCGTGTCCTATTTTTTGCTTTTTTTGCGAGGCAGGAAGGCGATCTATCCGCACGGTTGCCAAAAAAGATGGGAGGAACCGACAGATGACCGCAAAACCAGCACATGAGATGCAGCAGTTGCGAAGCTACAACGAGTCTTACACGGGCAGCCATCTCGACCGGATAGCCTTTCCGCTTGGCGGGATGGGCGCGGGCATGATCTGTCTCGAGGGAACGGGAGCGCTCTCTCACGTATCCGTCCGAAACAGGCCGGAGGTATTCAATGAACCCAACCTCTTCGCCGCTTTATGTGTAAAAGGCGAAACCAACATTCCGCGCGTGCTGGAAGGCCCGGTGCCAAGTTGGAAGATCTTCGGGCCGGCGGGTACCGGCAACGGAGCCGTCGGAAAGAACTACGGGTTGCCCCGCTGCGCCGACGCCGAATTTTACGCGCGGTTTCCCTTTGGCACGGTGAAGCTCGCGGACCCGAAGCTGCCGGTGGGGATCGAAATCACCGGCTGGAGTCCGTTCATGCCGGGTGACGCGGACAACGCCAGTCTTCCGGTGGCCGGATTGGAGTATCGGATCACAAACAACTCCGCGGAGCCTGTTGAAGCGGTGTTCTCCTTTCACGCGAGCAATTTTATGGCGACCGACGGGGGAGACCCCTCCGTCGGTGCGGTGCCCGGCGGCTTCACCCTGCAAAATCGGGGATCGGAAGAGAAACCGTGGGATGAGGGCGCGTTCCGCATCACGATTGATGATCCGGAGGCAAGGGTGAATTGCGCGTGGTTCCGGGGTGGTCATTACGATTCACTGACCATGGTATGGAAATCCATCGCCGAAGGCGCGATGACGGAGGCCGGTCCCATCACATCGGGCGATCCCAGTCCCGGGGGCAGTCTCTACGTGCCGGTGAATCTGGAGGCCGGGGAAGAAAAGAGCGGTCGGTTGCGTCTTGCGTGGTACGGTCCCGCCACCGATCTCCGGGCGGGAGCCGATCCGGACTGTTCGAGCGGCTGCGGTTGTGGCACATCGCAATCGGGTGGCGAGACACACGTTCCGTGGTACGCCGGCCGCTTCGACGGCATCGAAGCGGTGAGCCGCTACTGGAATAGGCATTATGAGGATCTGCGTGCCGCGTCCTTGAAATTTTCCGAGTGCTTTTACGACACGACGCTGCCCTCCGAGGTGGTGGAGGCGATCGCGGCCAATCTCACCATTCTGAAATCTCCCACCATGCTGAGGCAAGCCGACGGCCGGCTTTGGTGCTGGGAGGGATGCTGCGACGGCAGCGGATGTTGCTCTGGTTCCTGCACGCACGTGTGGAACTATGCGCAGGCTTTATCTCATCTGTTCCCGGAGTTGGAACGCACCCTTCGGGAGACCGAATTTTGCGTCAGTCAGGACGAGCGCGGACACCAAGCCTTTCGGTCGAGCCTGCCGATCCGGCCGACAGATCACAAATTTTATGCGGCCGCCGATGGTCAGTTGGGCGGCATCATGAAGGTGTATCGAGAGTGGCGGATCAGCGGGAATACGGATTGGATGCGGGCGCTGTGGCCCGAAGTCAGGCAAAGTCTGGACTATTGCATCGAGACGTGGGATCCGGATCACAAGGGGATTCTCGAAGAGCCGCACCACAATACCTACGACATCGAATTCTGGGGACCGGACGGGATGTGCACGAGTTTCTATCTCGGTGCGCTCAAGGCGGCTTGCATGATGGGAAAGACGGTGGGGGAAGAGGTCTCGCTCTATGATGAACTGTTGAGCAAAGGGCGGCGCTTCATGGAGTCGGAGCTTTGGAACGGGGAGTTCTTCGTTCAGAAGATCGAGTGGAAGACACTGCGGGCGAACGATCCTACGAGGATGTCGTCGTATCAGGCGAATACTTACTCTCCGGAGGCATTGGCCCTGTTAGAGAAGGAGGGGCCGAAATATCAGTATGGCCGCGGCCGGCGCTCCGAGGGGGGGCGGGGACAGTGGAGCGCCGAGATGTGCGGGGTGGGGGGGATATTCGATCAGGTCAAAGTGGAAAGTCACCTTGCGGCGG
>JAUWMS010000380.1 GCA_030613045.1 Candidatus Latescibacterota bacterium
GATCAGCATTTCCATTATGCGCAGAGCGGATGCGCATAATTCCTTCAGAAAGAAACACAGACGTGGTTCTTGAGAGACAAAAAATCCCTTTTTGGAATTCCTTCCGTGGGATGCGCAGTGCAAAACAAGGGCGCATCCTTAGCAGGGGATTACAAAAATGTTTCTTAGTAGAAATCAGAGATCCGAGGTCAGAAGGCAACTGCGCGCCTTCTGCCTTCCGGCTTCCGGCTTCTGACTCCTGAGGTTCTGCCTTCCGGATTCTGCCTTCCGGCTTCTGCCTTCCGGTGCTCTTATCTTCGGGGAAGCACCGCAATGGCCTCGATCTCGCAAAGCCAATCCGGCCGGCAGACGTCCGCCACGGATACGGCATTCGGAGCGTCTTGGGGAAAGGAGCGCTCCTTATAGACTTTGTAAAAGGGAGCCAGGAATTCCGGCTCCTTGAGGTACGTGATGACCGAGACGAGATCATCGGGCGTGGCGTTCTGAGTGGCTAACAACTCCTCCACGTTCTGCAACATCCGGTGCGCCTGGCCCTCTATATCCCCCACGTGGAGCACCGTGCCTTCGGTATCTATGCTGGCCGTACCCGATATATAGAGCACGGTCCGATCCTCCCGGACCACCTTCATCCCCCTGGAAAACGAGGAGCCGTATTC
The DNA here is from genome assembly GCA_030613045.1 of Candidatus Latescibacterota bacterium. Taxonomy (GTDB): domain Bacteria; phylum Latescibacterota; class 4484-107; order 4484-107; family 4484-107; genus 4484-107. The sequence goes on from JAUWMS010000380.1 coordinate 657, forward strand.
GCACGCCTCGTCCATCGTGGTCGCGTGCATCACCTCGATCTCCAGAGGGGGATCCCCGACCAGCGTATACAGATCCATCGCGCAGCCCCGCTCTCTCGGATACGTCGCCCCCTGAATGCCGGTGCTCGCGGGAAGACGACCTACTCCACGCTCCTGGAAGAATTTTGACCGCATCCGGTTCAACTCGTCGTAATCCCGTTCCATGTTATTGACGTAGATCCAGGTTCGGACCACGTCGGGAAAGGAGAGCCCCTCCCTCCGAAGCAGGGTCTCGGCCCGTGCGAACATATCCTCCGTCTGCGCGGAAAAACTCAGGTCATCGGTATCCTCGCCGCCCGTGAGATTGGTCAGATACAGATGGCGAAGCCCGCGATGTTCCACCACCTTGCCCGAAGCGAGCCCCGGCATCCCGTCGAAGGTGCGCACTTTCACCTCGTCGTCCCCGGTGGGAAAAAGCACGTAAACCTGAAGCTCGCACAGCCGGCCCGGATGAGACGGAGGCTGGTGCAGAAAGATGGTCGCCGGCAGGTACTGGGCGGTGTGCATGGTGCGGTTGTACCAGTCCTTCCGGATCTTCCCGAGATCCAGAAACTGGCGATCCACGTCGCTGAAGAACACCTTTTCGGTGATCACGTTGCGCGGCCCCGCTCCGTGCTCGGACAACACCTCGAACAGATTATCGTACATGGAAAGGGCCTGGTCGTCGAACCGCCCCCCGTCGCGCGTGGGGCGGGCGCAGATATAGAGTTCCGTGCTTCCCACGCCGTCAATCCGTGTTACCTGGGTTGTGCTGTTTCGGTCGCCAAAGCGTGCTATTTTCAAATTGGTCATAGTTCCTTTCTCTTTTGTCTTCACCATGTTTTCGTAGGAGGGCAATCCTTTGCCTGATTTGAATTCAGTGCTCCGCCCTGGACGGCGAAAGGATTCGCCTCCTACTATGTCATTCGGTATCGCTCCCCCTCAGAGTTCCCAATAATAGCCCTCGGAGCTTACCGTCATAATATTTCCCTTGAAAGAATCTACCTATGGCTTCCAAGTAATCCAGAGTGTCACGGAAAGTAAGAATGTCGTAATAACTACCTGTCACTCCCTCCCCTTCCCCGGCATCGGATGTGCGATCTTCTTCCATGCCTTCTCACAGTTAAACGGCTTCCCCTTCAAACCAGCGTGCGAAGGCTTCTCGTGGTGACACGCCATACAATCCTGTTTGGTCGGCATCTTGAGCCGGGCTTCCGTTGGAGATGCCCCTTTCTTTCCCGTCATCATAGCCACGTGTCCGCTCGCCGGTCCGTGACACGCCTCGCACTGGACGCCGTCCTCGATGTGAAACGTCGGCTCCAGAAAAGAGGGTTCCACCTCCGCCGCCGTAGCATGACATTGCAGACAGTTGGTATCTGCCTCCAAGCGCGTCGCCTCCTGAGCAATAGCCCTCCCATGTCCCACTTCCACCATCCCCTTCGCTTCCGCCTCGATCATCTCATAACATCCGGTTCCCAACGCCAGGTGAGATCGGGCATGACCGGTTCCCGTCCATCGCTGCACCTGCCCGCCCAATCGCTCCTGTTGATGACACCTGCATCCTGCCGCACCCACGTACTTAGCCCCTTCCTGAAATTTTTCAGTGGACCCGGAACGATCCCAGCCCATAAGGACCAGAGCCGCCACCACCGAAATCAAAACCAAGACGAAAAGAAAAAATCTGGTCTTCCCAGGCATAAAACGCTCCTTACGGCAGGTGAAAACAGAAGATAGTGAAGATTTCCAAAGTTTCGAAGACTTTGGAAATCTGACGCTCATTGTTTCTTCACAATCCGGGGCAAAGAAATACCCGCTTCCTCTTCCGACATAAAGTTCCACTTTCCGTCCTGCACGGTCGCAATCGCAATGGGGCCGGCATCCACGAGGATGTCATTGAGAGGAATCAGACCGGTCACGCCTTCATAAGAAATCTTCTTCCACTTCTCCAGCGCGTCCCGGATTTTGGCCCGGTTCAGCCCGGCCTCCTCGATGGCCTGAATGAGCATGTTCATTCCATCGTAGGCGTGGCTCGCATAAGTCTCCGGCTCTTCGCCGTTGAAGCGCTTCCGGTATCGCTCCCTGAATGCCGACAACAGGGGATTCTTCTGCGTGGGATCCCACGGACAGGTGGCTACCACGCCCTCGGCGGCTTCCCCGGCGAGCTTCAAAAACTCAGGATAGAGCATCCGATCCGATCCCAGCACCGGCTGATCCATGCCCATTTCCCGCATTTGCTTCACGATCCGGCCGCATTCCACGTCGTTTCCCCACACAAAGACCGCGTCCGGTTTCAGCCGCTTGATCCACGCCAATCGTTCGGAGAAATCCGTCTCCCCGTTGTTGAACCTCAGTTCGATGAGCAGGGGATGTCCGAGCCTCTGGGATGCCTCCCGGAATTCCTTGGTCCCCACCCGCCCATATCGTCCGCCGTATCGCATAACGGCAATGCGTTTGTATCCCATCTTCTCGTACGCATACTTGGCCAGCGCATAGCACTGCATGCGGTCGTCCGAGATCACCCGAAACAGCCACGGAATCCGCGTCTCCGGGAACGTGGGATCCGTATCCGCCGCGTTCATCATCGGAAGTTCCACCTTGAGGCCGATACGGATCATGATGTGGGAGTTTTCGCCGCCGATGGTTCCGAACAGCGCCCAGACCTTCTCGTTGTAACAGAGGTCCACCACATTGGTGCTGAACGGCGCCCACATCCAGGTGTGATCCACCTGCACCACCGGATCGTTGCGCTTGACCAACTTGTACGGCAGCTTCCCCCGATAGCCTCCGCGTGCATTCGCCTCCTCCACGGCCAACTCCGTTCCGTGCAGCATATACCGCCCGATCTCGAAATACTGGCGCGGCATCGCCTCCCCCCCCTCCTGCGGGATCACTCGATATAACGGACCTAAAAAGCCGATCTTCACGGTATCCACGTCGGTCGGCTCCGGGTATTCCCGTCCAGGCCCGGTATATTCCAACCCCGTGTTCTGCGAATCCAGAAAGAAGCGCACGTACGGCTCGTGCCGTTTGTATGGGATCAACTCATCTGGCGTGTTAAAATAGCGTTCGTCCTCTTTCAACCCGAATACCGAGGAACTC
>JAUWMS010000061.1 GCA_030613045.1 Candidatus Latescibacterota bacterium
TATCCGGAGTGACGGCCGCGTCCGTCGGATCCAGCGGAACGGTATTCGTCACGTTCCGATACGCATCGAATTACACGAGACGAATAACCTGATACTGCCGCGTGGTCTTAGTCAGCCGTATGGAAGGCTGCCAATCGATCGTTACCAGCGCTCCCGATTGGGCGTTGTCAATCACAAAGAACCAATGATGAGAAAGTCTCCCATCCGCGGGACGAATATCCCGCTCGAATTGCACCTGATCCCGATTCAGAAAAACCATCCGCAACTGGTTGGCCAAACCGGGAACGGCACGCGCGTCTTTCTCATCCTCTTGATCCAACGCCCCGTATTCCACGGCCGCGTACTTGTTGGCATCCTTCGAGGCGCCATCCGTCACGCTGAAGACCATGGACCAGATGGGCTCAAACGGCGCGTCCGTGGTGCGGAAGGTCCACATAAAGGCATTGTCCAGGGGATTGCCCGCGAGATCGTGCACGCCCCGCTCATCCATCATGCCATCGCCGTCCGTATCCACGTCCGTCTTGATCTCGACCCGGTAAAAGCCGTTCGGCCGGAACGGCACAATCGGAACAAAACCGGTTTTGCGCAACGCCGGACTGTACGAGACGTACCCGGCCACCTTCGTGTTGTTGTCGAGCAGGTCGGTGACGTAGAACGTCCGGTCGCTGAAATCGGTGCTTCTCATGTCATCGGTGAAGGTGACGCTCAATTCTCCCCGATAGATGCGCTCGCTCTCCCGCGCCTGATAATCGGGGATGGAATTCAACACCGACGGCTCGGATTCGTCCACGAGGAACACGACAAAGGGCGGGTCCATATCCCTGTTGGGCGTGGTGGCCTTATCCGTGGCGATGGCGCGCAGGGCATATTCTCCCACGCCGAGCGACCTAATCTTATCTTCCTCCCACGTGAACACGAACTCCCGGCGCGGCGGTCTGCGGTCCAGCCGGTCGAATACGGTGACATTCCCGTTTGTTCCGCCATCCTCCCACAACATGCCGAAAAGATTGCTCCACGGCTCCCACACGCCGTCGGGCTGCTTGGAGCGGATCTGGAGCTGGATGCTGGCCAGGTCCCAATCCCCGGAGAGCACCTCGATGTCGAAGGGGTCTTCCGCCGGGAAGAACACCGGACTGATGCGCTCCCCCTCATAGGGCGCGGCGATTATGGCGCGCGGTGCGCGGAGGTCCGCGAACGTGGGCGTCATGGTCACGCTCCGGTTGATGTGCTGATCGCCCTCCTCCTCGGCGATGATCTTCACGGTATATAGTTTCTCCTCTGAACGGCCCCGGTCTATCTCCGCGGGATAAATCGAGACGTTGACCGTCGCGATGGGCGTCTGTTTCGAAAGCTTCACCCGGTAAAGCGCCGGATCCCCGTTGAACCGGACGGTGGGGTTATCATGCTCGTCGGTGAGGTAGTCGTACCTCAGGAAATCAATAGATCCGGAGGACTCTAATTCTCGTTGACCGGTGTATTTGAGTTTGACCTTGTAGTGTGCGCCTTCGTAATAATCGAAGGTGCCCGTCGTGTCCTCGATCATTTCCATGGTGAAGTCCACCGCCTTGTTCGTTCCGGATTCCCACGGATCGGAGGTATAACTGCCTGGATCCTGGAAGAAAATCGGCGTACCCCACCTGGGATCCGCATTCACCCGGACGGCGATATTATCCCCCACGTCGTCATCCTGAAGCACAAATCCCACCGTCTGTTCCGTGCTCTTTCCGCCTTCCCACTCGCGACCGAGTGTATGCGTACCGGTCAGCTCAATAGAGGAACCCAGCTTGAAATCAATGGTCATACCCGCACCCCACGCTTTGAAGCCGACGCTCACGTTAGACTCATTGCTGATGGTGCTGGCCGCGTCAATACCCGTCCTGATTGAGTAGCTGGAATAGTCCCCCTCAAAAATCCTTCGGGAATACTCAAACGCAGGACCCGCGCTGAAAATGAGCATATTGCATTCGCCCATACTACTCCCGCGTTCGTTCATGAAATCCTCAAAACTTTTCTTTTGTCCCTCAACGGGGTCATGGAGCCAGGGGACGTAATCCCGGTTCCACACGTAAGCCAGGTTGTCTCCCAGCAAGGTGTTCCAGGTGTTGTATGCCTTTTGGAGCTTCGTTTTCTCCGATGCTCTATCCGGATCATCTCCGATTTCATCAACCGTCTTATCCAGGTCGCTTTTGATGTTCTCGATGTCCCGCACCGTGTAAATATATTGATTGTCCACATCCAGAATGTCATACGTTTCGACCTCGTCCGTCGAGAGGTCCCATTCCTCGGTACTGTCATTCCACAGAATACCCATGAAGTATTTTGTTTGCAGTCCCAGGGTCCAACCCTCTCCGAAGTAAAGGTCTCCTTTCCCGGGGCCGACCAAATCGGGCAAGCAATCCCCGGACGGCGTTTGCAAACGCCGGTTCGGAGACACCTCGTATTGGACGAAATATCCCTGACCGGGCACGGTATCCCCCGTCCCGATTTTCCAGGCCGTTATCCCGAGTTTAGCGAGTTTCAGGGCGTAACTGAGCGGTCCCTTGGCGACAAAAACGGTGCCCATTCCAACATGATAAAGCCCCCCTATGATAAATTTATGCGATACGGAGCCGGGGTCTTCATAGCTCAACAGCCCTTTGTCCTCCAGATCTTTGAACTCCGAGTCGGAATCAGGATCATTTTCGAACTCGAACCCTTCAATCGTGCGTTCGCTGCTCCACGGTGAGGGATAAACCGGTACCACCTCGTCGTTCATCCTGATCTGCATGTCCGTGATGATGCCCTTAGAGATCATGGTGTCGTCTAAGAAAGAATAGCTTCCATCCCCCGGCGGATCATGAAGCACGGTATAGTTCACAATGGGGATGGACACGATCTTGGCCGCGGAACCTTTGGCCACCTCACCGAGAACGATGACCGAGTCGGTCACGGTGTCGCTGTTTTCGTACCCATCTGCTTCGGCCCGGAACCGCACTGTTTTCGGAGCCGCCAGGGGAGGCGTATCATCCGTCTGCTTAGGCAATCCGCCGAGGATGGTGTATTCCGTTTTGCCGTGCTCCGCTTCCTCCTTATAGTCGGTTAGAATCTCGGCGTTCTGTTCCTCCGCTTCGTCAACCGTCATCATACTCACGTTATCTTTTACGAACAAGGTGAAATTTTTCACAGGCTGCCCGTTGGCGGTAGCCTGGATCGTGTACGTATGGGTTCGGGGTTCCGGGGGATAGTAATACATATAGCCCTCCGGGTTGTCGTCTGCGGTCAAGCCGAATTGTTCCAGGAACGCCTCACTCTCCACGTCGAACAGTTTTGGTTTATAGGTGAAGTCGTCTTCAGCGATCACGAAGGAAAGTTCGATCTGGACGGGGATAATCATCGTGACGCTTCCGTCGTCGCTCGTCAAATTCACCTCCGCGGGTCCCTCCGCATCTTCGCCTTTGGGGATGCCGTACTCGATCTGCACCGTATATTCGCCGGGATTCAGGGTAGTTTCGAGTTTGGCCTCGCTGTCGATCTGTTCACCGGATACCTGTCCGTTGAGTCCGCTTACCGTCACCACAATCGAGTCTCCGGCATTCGAATAATTGTCCGGATAATGCGTAATCGGATTGCCGCCCGAATCCTCCACGTACACCGTCAGCGTGCGCGTCGTGTGGTTGATGAAGTCCACATCGGTTCGGGCGCCTTCAAGCATAACCAGGCCGGTATTGGAATCATACCCGGGCGTATCTTCTTTGATGCGGACGTCGTGTCCCTCTTTTCTCGGAAAGAACAGATACTTTCCTGCAAACAGGGGCAGGCTGTAGTTCGTGCCGGTCGCCGTGAGCGATTTTGTGCTGGGCAACGCAGAGATGCCAAAGGTGGAACCGATGGGTTGTGCGGTCACCTCGACCCCGTCCACCAGCACATCCTGCCCATTTTTCTGAATGCTGTAAACGATCCGCCCCCCCACTGGGAACACGCTCAGATCCACGAAGTCAATCGCCAACTGATTCGGCCCGTTGAGCGTAAGTTCGGTGGCCTGGACGGTTTTCTCGAACTCATGCGCCGCATCGCCCTCGCCTTTGGTCGCTACGATGCGATAGCTTCCAAGCGGCAGATGAGGAAATGCGTACCGCCCGGTTGCGTCGGTCTCCGTCCAGAGTCCCCCTGCTTCGGTATACAGGGTGCTATCGAGAGACACCGCCAGCGCCAGTGCGTCCTGGGTGACGTGGGTGGACGTGAGGATCAGCCGCACTTCCCGGACCGGCGTGCGCAAATCCGCGGCGCGCACATACCCGGCGATTTTGCCGTCGATCACCTCGACGTCGGCCGTCGCCGTCGCGCTCCACTTCCCGGACGCCGCCAGCACCTTCAGCCCGGCCTGGTACGTTCCCGCGAAGGGATAGTTATGGCTCGGATTCCAGACGCTTTTGGGGATGAAAGGATGGCCGTCGTCCACCCATGCTTCCGGGACGGTGTTCATTAGCGTGCCGTGATTTTGACCCGTCTCATCGACCGCAACGGTTCCCTCGCCTTCCTCGAACTTATAGTAGAGCACGGGTTGCGTCTCGCTCCCCGTCAAGTCCCCTGTCATATCCTGTCGGATCTGGTCCGCCGAACGCACCTCGCTCCAGACCATCACCTCGTCTATCCGTCCCTTAAACACCTGTGTGGGACCAAAGTCGCCGCCGACCGCGCCCTGTTTCTGCCCGATGACGAAAGCGCCGCCTTGGGTGATGAATTCTCCCGCGGCAACGGTGGCCGAATCTACCTTCGCTCCATCTTTGTAAAATCTGAATAGACCGTCAACGCTTTGCCAGGTCACCGCAATGTGGTGCCATTTTCCGTCGTTGGCTGAGATCCCCGTAGCCCTTGAGTCCACTCCCGTGATACCGAAACTGAAATCCCGGTAGTTGTAGATATAAAAATCGTTGGCGCTTCCCGTAGAGGCATAAGAAATGGGGGTTCCGTTTCTGGAGTTGTCCGAGGACTTCATCCAAAACTCTACCGTAAGCGAATCACTCGGGAAACTATTTATCGAATTCACGATCACGTAGTCATCCTGACCGTCCAGCTCAAGCGCACCATTTCCGTTATCCGGGAAGAACCACGTCCACTCCGCGATCTTGCCCACGTCATCCGCCTCGATGAAATCAGGATGATTTCCCTCAAACGGGATGGGCGAGAAATCTCCGCCGGCAATGCCGCCGCGATAGGGACCTCCCGGCATGGCCGTCGGCATGCCCGCCTCCACCTGAACCTCCACGGACGCGGTCTCTTCGAGCACCAGCCCCTCGGAGGTCGTCACCCGCACCGTGAATCCGGCGAGATGGGTGGCCTCCGAAGTCCACGTGTACTCGGCTTCGCCCCGGGTGTCGGTCTCCACCGGATCCCCCGGTGTCCATTTCATTTTCCGGACGCGGTGAATGTTATTCTGTACGTCTGTTCTTGCGCCGAAACCAAAATGGATATTGTTGTCTTTGCGAGTCTGGTAGCCGGTTCCGACGTCGTACTCTAACTTGAGCCTGTAATCCAGATACACCTCGAATGCGCCATGATCGAACACCACCCGGAATGGACGCCATTGGCTGTTATCAATCGGAATCGGTTGGGATTCCGTCTTAAGCTTGGTGGAAGCATCGTAGAACTGGATCTGATCCTGATATTCATCGAACACGATGGTGTATTGCCCCTTGTTCTCATATTCGAGGGTCGGGACGCCATTCGCCCAGACGTAGATGTAGAACGCATCGGCGCCGGTGCCGTCCCCGCTCCAGAACTCACCCGTTACGCTCCAGCTATCGCTCAGCGGAAGACTCTCATAGTCCACATGACCCTTCTCGCTGTTCACGGCTTCCGTCAACCGCATATAGTCCCCCATGTTCGTTGCATTGCCGCTGAGGACCGGCTCCGGCGTGACGCTGTTCACACGCCACTGGTACGCGACCGTGGCGTTCTGGTAGCTGTTGCCCATGGAACCCGCCAACTCGACCGCGCTGTTCACCCTGCCCGTGTAAGGCCCGCCCGGATCCACCTGCACCGTATCGTAGATCTTCAGGTTAAAGGTTTTCGTCTCGCTCTCCACGCTCTCCACACCGTAGTTGGTGACCGCCTTGCAGCGGATCTGCGCGTTCTCGTGGGAGGTGTCCCAGACGTAGGACACTACTTCATTTGCAGGTTGCTCCAGTTCCACCGTGCTCCAACTGTTATTCAAATCCCAGAGGAAGTGCGAGATCTCCTCGTCCGGATCGTCGTTCTCTGTGCTGGCCTCCGCCATCAACCGCACCGGATGGCCTTTCACGCCCACGTATTTGCCGTCGTACCAGGAAACATCGCCGGCATCCATGTTGTCCTGTGGCGGGGCGTCATGAACCGTGGGAGGATTCCAGACGCGGATCGGAATCGAGATGAATTTTAATTCTTCTTGTCTTTCCCCAATTTCTACGCTTACTCTACAGTAAAGCGTGTAGTCCCCGGGATTGGGAAATGTCAGGTTGATCTCAGACCCGGCGACTGAGCCATGTTCCACCGTAGTCGTACCCGATACGTGTTTCCAGTAGGTTTCGGTGATCTCATAGCCAGAAGGCTCCACAGCTACTTTGAATCGGGCCTCTTTGCTTCGCGTTACATTGATCTTCTCGTTGCTTCCCGTCAAAGGTTCAGTAAACTGGGCTTCCATCAGGGGCTTGGAGATGATCGCGACTCCGCCTCCGGCCGTTAGGTTGCCGATCCCTGGAACGACCGTGTTGGCGCGCCAGTCGGAGGTCCTGCCATCCTCGCCGAGGTCCCAACCTATGGTGTAGTAAAAGTCATCTGGGTAATCTATGAATGGTGGGATTTGGATTCCGTCATTAATGCCCATCAGGATCAGATCCGGCCTGGCATTCCCATTGACGTAGCCTATCGCAGCGCCACCACCGGCGTTGTTGGGGCCGAGCGCGGGGCTGTCTACCTGTATTACGGTGCCCCACTCGGACGTCTGCCCATCGGCATCCAGGTTCCAGCCTATCCTGTACCGAAAGTGATCTGCCCCATCAGGGTTATCAACACCCATGAGGATCAAATCCGGGATCTCGTTCTTATCAATATAGGCTACGGCAACTCCGCCGCCGCTGGTACAGTTGCCAATCCCGCCGACCGTGATTTTGCCACCCCAACTTACAGCGTTGCCACTGGTATCGAGGTCCCAACCCATCTTGTACCAGAAGTTGTTAACGCCAGGCGGGTCATCAATGCCCATCAGAATGAGATCCGGCCTATCGTTCCCATTGATGTAGGCAAGCGCCGCGCCACCCCCTTTGTTGTCGTAGCCAAGCCCCGATATTGATCTGGTGCTCCAACTTGCGGGTGCCAACGCGCCGTTCAATATGCCAGTATGCTGCATGTCCCAGCCGATCCTGTATCGAAAGGCGTTGTTGCCCTCGGGATCATCAATGCACATCAGAATCAGATCCGGTATTTCATTGTCGTTGATGTAACCTATCGTGGCTCCCCCTCCGGAGGTGGAATTACCGGGGCCTCCGGTGTGTATGATGTCTTGCCAGCCTGTGGCGGCGAAGCCACCGGGGGCAATATCGTAGCCCATCTTGTAGCGGAATTCATCCGCTCCGGAAAGGGCATCAATCCCCATGAAGATCAAATCCGGGTTTTCCGCGATGGAGTAACTGGAACCAAGGCCCAGCATTATGCTTGCAGCGAGCACAACGAGCATGGCTCGGGTTAAACCTGAACTTCTCCCAACGTGATTCGTTTTCATGATCTCCTCCTCCTTTTTTGGAATTTCCTCTTTGTTACGGATTTGTACTCGATGACTGGTGTCAGGCAATCCGAGAAGTAAGCCAAGCCGAATACCGAAACGAGGTTCCTTTCGCGGCAAAGGCGTGGACTTCCTGAAAAATCCAGAGGCACTTTTTTCAATAGTAACACGGGAGAAAGAATTTGTATGTGACCCCTATCACATAGTTCCAATAAATTTGTGATTCGGATCACGTTGATCTGAACGCAGCCTGCATTTCCGCGCAGGAGAATTGGAACGAGATCGAATATAGCTCAATCGAAGCGCCAAGGCAAACCCCATTTTCGAGCAGAAAAAAGCCGTCCTAAACTCCAAGCTCAGGACGGCTTCTCTCCGTTTGCCATCAACACCACGCTGTTTCGTTCCCATCAAGCGCGTTTAGTCATCACATACTCCCCGCTCCGCACAAAGGTCGCCGGCTTTCCGTTGAACCGGACTTCGCGGGCTTTGGGGTTCCATATCGTCATCTGACGGAGCGTATCGGAGGAAATCTCCAAGACCCCATCGTGAAAGCCGATCTCCACCCATGCCACGCGCTCGTTGCACGCGAACAGGATAGTCCCATCCTTCGCCAACAGAGAAGTCCCCACTAGAAAAAGACGCTCCCCGCATCCTTCGCGGATCCATCCCACTTCCCCATCAAAGAGAAAATCCCCGAACCGATGAGGCTGCCCCTTGCTCCGATTCTTGAAGTATAGATCGGAAACATCCTCTCCGATTCGGATGCGACACGCCATATCCCCTTCCTGCGCTACCATCGCCGTCACCGAGACCCGCGGACGCTCCTCGCCCCGGAAGGGAAAGAGCACCACGCCGAAGTCCACCGGCGGCTCGCCCTCCTGCACGAGCGAAAGCACCGGTGCATCATACACTTGGCCCTCGGGAGCGGAAATGTATCCCTCTTCCTGAACCAGCGTGATCCGCTCCGGGTTCATCGGAATCACCCCGATGTGGGCGTCAAACGCGGTCCGCGCCCAGACGGACGAATCGTCTCCCACCTCCAACTCGGCGGGCTGGAAGTGCGCCAGCCAGTGATATTCGTGATACCCGCTCGTGGTCACAAACTCAGCCACGCCAAGCGCGTCCGTCACGATCCCCAGATTCATCTTGGCCTCGAGGGCGACCGTGAGTTCGATCAGCCCCTCCGGGCCTTCCTGGTTATCCGCCATACTCCGAGTTCTCCATTTTGTGAGGCCGGTGATTGGTTTTGCACCGCAAAGACGCAAAGAGCGCAAAGAACTTCAAGACCGGGGTTTGTCTTTCTCTGCGGCCTTTGCGTCTTTGGGCCTGTAACAAAATAAAGTTTACTTTGGGTCCCGTTTTGTTGACTTTGTTGCCCTTGGCGAAATGGTATAATTCCATTCCGGATTTACATCGTGATATTCTA
>JAUWMS010000160.1 GCA_030613045.1 Candidatus Latescibacterota bacterium
TTTTGCCCCCCAAATCCTTGAACACCGCCAGGCCCGCGGCCGTGCGGGCGCGGGCCCAGCGCGCCAGCCCAAGGGGGCGGACGGCGCTGCCCCAGGGCTTGAAACTCCCCAGTCTGCGGACCCGGAGCATCACCCGTTCGACGTTGGTGGGATCTTCACCCAGAATCAAATCCCTGTAGAAAAGGATGTGGGGTTTGAGATAGGGCTTGGAGGCCTCCACCTCCCCCAACCCGCTGATGCCCTCGTCGGTCGTGATGCGAACCACCGGGTTTCTGCCGAGAACGGTGCACTTCAGATCAGTAATTTTCATCTGCCATAACTCCACTGTGGTGAGATCAGGACAACATCCACTTACACTGATAAAATGACTGAAATTCTGCGATGGGCTCTAACAGCCAAACAAATATACACGCAAGCGCAGGGAAAGTCAACCGCTTTTTGTTCGTCCTCCTGAGCATTTGTTTCTCAGCCAAGTGCTTCGAATCCCGTCCCCCTATTCTCCACGCTCCTTCTCTCTTTCCAATCGCCGCCGTCCCTCCTCAAAAAAAGGTTCGGCGAACTCCGAATCCCACGTCCGCTCCTCGAACGTCCGTTCCCGAACGGTCTTCAGAAATCGCTCGAACTCATCGAAGTAGGAGCCGTAGATGTGATAACTATCCGCCATGTGCACGTATTGCCCCGGCTTGATCTCCCGTCCGAGCTTGGCGCTCACTTGCTCCGCCACGATCCGCTGAAGATCGGTGAACGCGAAAATATTCATAAAAGCCGCTTTGTACGCATCGTTGCTGCGCATATGCACGTTGCAGATCAGCGTATCGTCTAAAATCCGGAACCAGATTCTCTGAAGACACGGTGGGTCGTCAATCCCGGGATCCAGCCACACCTTCCACGTCACCGCCTGCGCCCGTCTCGTATGCGGCGTCGCGGCAAGCTTGTCCACGACCTGCGCGATCTGATCAATAGCCCTTCCCTCGGCGCGATATTTGAACAGCCGCTCCGAATACGTGTACGCCCACTTCCCCGCTTCGGGATCAATCCAGTGATCGTGCACGCCCAGAACGACCTCCTGCCGATAGACCTCCAAGTCGTCCAATCCCGCCGGGAACGCCCGATGGATCCGCGGCTCCGCCCAGGGTTCCTGCACCACCATAATCATCGTGCAGTCCCGGCTCGGGGGATCGCCCTCTTTGTCGTATTCCGTCCGGATCGCCGCGCCCTCCTCCCAGCACGCGATCACAGAGCGCTCCCATACGTCCGGAAGCGTTTGCCCGGTCACTTTCAACACAGGAATCGCTGTCATGGTTCTCCTCTCATGGTTTGCTCATACGGTTCACGCCTTAGGTTTCACGTTTTACGTTTTACGCCGCTTTATCCACCTCCCTTGCAACCCGGCACTTTTCCAAATCCTTGCTCTATGTTACGAAAAACTTCCCCGCTTGTCAATAAATTTCATTGCACCTGAAACTACGCGCAATTTTCTCTTTGAAAATGAAAGGAAATTACTTATCTTATGTGCACTCCATGCAATTCATCCCACGTACCCTTTTCATCGCTGAGAAGCGCAAGGTTTTGTTTGCCGGGTCCTCTGCGACCTTTGCGTGCTCCGCGATGAAATCGTTGACGTGGAAAAAAGACTCCACCACGGAGTTTCACGGAAGCACACGGAATTTTCTCCGCTTTTTCCGGGTTGTTCCGTGGGGTTCCGTGGTGAATAAAGGGGTGCTCCGCGATCTCCGCGGTGAACTCTTCATACCAAGGAAAGGAGAAACACCATGCGTCCGAAAAAAGCAATAGGAATCGTCGTCGGGATCGTCGTTGTGCTGATCGCGCTTGCAGCCATGCTAACCGGGGTGTACACCGACTGGCTGTGGTTTGCCAGCCTGGGCTTCGCTTCGGTGTTCCGGACGATCCTCCTGACCAAAGTGGGAATGGGGATATTCTTCGGGCTGATCTTCTTCGTCCTGTTCGTGCTGAACACGCGCGTGGTCCGAAAAGCCGAACCATGGGCTCCTCAGTTCCCCATGGTCCAGCCGAACGAGGAAGGCCCGGTCTTCGACTTCTCGGCCCTCTCCCGATTTGGCCCCACCCTGCGCTGGCTCGGCATCCTGATTTTCAGCGCGCTTATGGGCGCGACAGCCACCCCGGCGTGGCGTCTGGTCCTGCGCTGGCTGAATCAGAGCGCTTTCGGGATGGCCGATCCGGGTTTCCACAGAGATCTCGCGTTCTACGTGTTCTCCTTGCCCCTCTATCAATTCATCCAGCGCTGGGGCCTGTTTGCGCTGATCCTCATCGGAATCGTCACCGCGGTGCTCTATTTTAAGAAAAAGGGTATCCAGATCGGGCCGCAGAGCATCTTCGTGGCGCCGCGTGTCAAGGCCCATCTCTCCGTCATCCTGGGCGCGATCTTTTTGTTCGTCGCCTGGTTGTTCCGGCTGAAAATGTTTGCGCTCCTCTATTCCTCGCGCGGCGTGGCCTTCGGAGCGAACTACACCGACGTGCACGTTCAGCGGTTCGGATACTGGATTCTGCTCGTGGGTGCGCTGTTCGGAGCCTTCGCCCTGTTGGCCAACATCCGCTTCAAAGGATGGAAACTGCCCGCGTGGACCGTCGGCGGCATGCTCGCGCTGACTATTCTATTCGTCGCGGTCATTCCCGGCATCGTCCAGCAATACGTGGTCAAGCCCAACGAGATCACCAAGGAACGTCCCTACATCGAGCACAATATCGAGTTCACGCGCATGGCATACGGATTGGACAAGATCACCGAAAAGAATTTCCCGTCCACCGGAACCCTGACCCTCGAAGACCTGAAGCGCAATGCCCGGACCATCGAAAACATCCGGCTGTGGGATCACCGTCCCGTGCTCGAGACGTACAAGCAGCTTCAGGAGATGCGGCTTTACTACGAATTCGGACAAGTGGACGTGGACCGATACGTCCTGAACGGGCAGGAGACCCAGGTGATGATCGCGCCACGCGAGATCGAGATCGGGCGGCTCGCCGAGCAGGCCCAGACCTGGGTCAACCAGCGACTCAAATACACGCACGGATACGGCTTCTGCATGAGTCCGGTCAACGAAGTGACCAGCGGGGGACTGCCCGTGTTCTCCGTCAAGGACATCCCTCCCAAGGCCTCTGTGGATCTGCCCATCGAGCGGCCTGAGATTTACTACGGAGAAAAGACGGGCCTCTACGTGATTGTGAACACGCAGGAGCAGGAATTCGACTATCCCAAGGGAGACGAGAATGTGTATAGTACGTACGAAGGAACGGGCGGCGTTCGTATCGGATCGTTCTTCCGGAGACTGGCTTTTGCGTGGCGCTTCTCGGACGCCAAGATTTTGCTCACCGGATACATCACCCCGGAAAGCCGCATCATGTTCCACCGCTCCATCAACCAGCGGTATCGGACCGTCGCGCCGTTTTTGCGCTACGATCACGATCCCTATCTCGTGGTCGCGGACGGAAAGCTGTACTGGATCCAGGACGCGTACACCACGACCTCTATGATCCCCTACTCCGAACCAACGCGCACGTCTCCCACCGAGCGGATCAACTACATCCGCAACTCCGTCAAGGCGGTCGTAGACGCGTACACCGGCGAGATGCGGTTCTATATCATAGACGAGGGAGATCCCCTGATCGCGACGTATCGGAAAATTTTCCCGAAACTCTTCCGTTCGTTCGAGGAGATGCCCGCCGCTCTGAAGGCGAACATCCGCTATCCCGTGGATCTGTTTATGCTTCAGGCGAAGATGTATAACACGTATCACATGCGCGATCCGCAGGTGTTCTATAATCGGGAGGACGTGTGGAGCATTCCCAACGAGATCTATGGAGAAGCGGAACAACCGATGTTGCCGTATTACATCATTATGCGGCTTCCCGAGGAGGAACGGGAGGAGTTTTTGTTGATGCTTCCCATGACGCCCACCAAAAAGAACAACATGGTGGCCTGGATGAGCGCGAAATGCGATCTGGACGAATACGGAAAACTGCTGGTCTATAAGCTTCCGAAGGATAAACTCATCTATGGCCCGATGCAGATCGAGGCCAAGATCAGCCAGAAACCGGATATTTCCAGGGAGTTCACCCTCTGGGGACAGCGGGGATCCTCGGTCATTCGGGGCAATCTGCTGGCCATCCCCATCGAGCAGTCGTTTCTGTACGTGGAACCCATCTATCTCCAGTCCACCGAAAGCCAGATTCCCCAGCTCAAACGGGTCATCGTGTCCTACGAAGACCGCCTCGCGATGGCCGAGACGCTGGAGTTGGCTTTGCGCGAGGTGTTCGGGGAAGAGCTGAAAGCGGCTGTGAGCGCACCGATCGCTACGGAGGGGGCTATAAAAACCGCCGACATTTCTAAGGAAAATCTCCCCCGTTCGGCGATGGATCATTACAACCGCGCTCAGAAGCATCTTCGAAACGGGCAATGGGCGAAATACGGAGAGGAGATGGAGGCGCTCAGGAAGGTGCTGCGGGAGTTGAGCGGGAGGTGAATGGATTGCGGATTGCGGATTGCGGATTGAAAAACTCAGATTCCGCAATGTTGGTGAGGGGAGGAAAAATGGACAGGCTATTGGATCATATTCCGAAAAGTTATTGGAAGGATCGCAAGTGGGCATATAGGCACTTAAACGATCTTCTCCCTCAATATCCCAATCTTTGGGTGGCGATCTATCGTAAGAAGGTAATCGCCTCAGGAGAAAGCTCTGTCGCCGTAGAAAGGAGGGCAAAGGAGATTTCCGGTAGAGCGGAAAATCCTCTCATGTTTGTTGAAAAAGGATGCCACATCTATGAGAATTGATTTGAGCTTTGCCGAATTTCTCGATCTGGAGTTGGTTGAGAAGGGAATACCTGTTTTTAATGTGAGAGTTATGGCACAGACAAGGTTCAGAACTCCTGATGGTTGGCTGACTTCACGGGATGCTATCGTGGATCTGGGGTCTCCTATTTCTGTGCTTCCCAGGGATATATGGGAAACGTGCGCAGTTCAAGATCTGGCAGACTACACCGTTCAAGGTGTAGTTCCCCGAGAGGAATGTGTCTTGAAAGGGCGTTTGGGGAAAGTTGAGTGTGTGATTCACGATGAGAAAAGCGAGACCGGACCGCTCTCGCTTACCACATTTTTAGCTCCCATTCTCGGAGTCCCTCTTATCTTAGGTTTTTATGAGCTTTTGACGATGTTTGATCTCCACTGTTGTTATGCGGACAAAAAGGCTTGGTTACAGAAGAAGTTGTAAGCGTTCTATGTCGGAGGTCAAAGAAGTTCCCACGCGGAGCGCGGGAACGAGGTAGATACGACCCGGAGCCTAAAAAATGACCGCTGAATGGACATTGCCCCAGCGCGACACAGACGTCCTCCGCCGGCTGGCGGAACGGAAGGCCGGGATCGCGCAGGATCCGATAAACCTTGAGCGCAGGGAACTCTGGTACAAGCTCGATGCGGGCGTGGACGGACGTCCCATGATCCTCGCGGAGGCGGGAGGCGTTCGGGATCAGACGCCGCCGCTGCCCGACTCGATCCTCGAATGCGAGGATTCTTGGGCGCGGCAAATCGAGAAGGCGTTGCGTTTCGAGATCTACCAGTTCGACGTGCTCAGGGACGATCACGTGGTCGAGCCGTACATCAACACGAACTGGAAGGTTCAGGTCAGCGATTATGGCGTGCAAGTGGTGCAGCACACCGCCGATAACGAAGGTACGATGGGCGCCCGGCGATGGGATTCTCCGATCCGGGATCTCGATAAGGACTTCGATAAACTCCGTCCCCGCACCTACTCGGTTGACCGCGAAGCGACCTACTCTGAAAAGGAACGTCTGGAAAAAATTTTCGGCCGCATCCTTCCCGTGCGGTTACGCGGTGCCTTCTGGTGGACCATGGGCATGACCTGGACGGCTATTTACCTGATCGGTCTCGAAAACCTGATGCTTTGTATGTTCGACAATCCCGAAGGGTTGCAGCGACTTATGACCTTCCTCCGCGATGATCACCTCGCCTACTCCGAGTGGCTGGAGCAGGAAGGGCTGTTCTCTCCGAACAACGAGAACGACTACATCGGCTCCGGGAGTATGGGCTACACGCGCGATCTTCCCGGGTCCGACCGGAGAAATGGCGATCCCGTCCGCATGAAGGATCAATGGGGCTTACTGGAGTCTCAGGAGACGGTGGGTGTGGGGCCGGATCAATTCGAGGCGTTCATCTTCCCCTACCAGATCACTTTGGCCCAGAAATTCGGTAAATGCTATTACGGTTGCTGCGAGCCCGTGCACAATAGATGGCAT
>JAUWMS010000442.1 GCA_030613045.1 Candidatus Latescibacterota bacterium
GGGTTTCTTGTAAACCTGCCAGAGAACGCCGTCATCCAATAGGGGCCGGCCCTCCACGTTGTAGGGACGTTCTGTGATCTTGCGGGCACCGGGATCATAGCCGTCGTAAAAGAGTCCGTCACCCTGATACATTTTATTTACGGCCCAACGGGCGGCGTCCACCACGGCTTCCCAGTAGGACTTCTCCTTTGTAACTTCGCCCAACAAAACAAGCCCATCCAGAGACTCCAGTATGGCCGAAGTATTGATCTTGTCGGGTGCATCCTCATACGCCAGGATCAGGCCGTGGTCCGGGTCGGATTGATCCCTGATCTGATTGTGGAGGATAAAATCCGCACCGGCTTTCGCTCCCTCCAGAAGC
Organism: Candidatus Latescibacterota bacterium; assembly: GCA_030613045.1. Taxonomy (GTDB): domain Bacteria; phylum Latescibacterota; class 4484-107; order 4484-107; family 4484-107; genus 4484-107. Next base: position 362 of record JAUWMS010000442.1, read on the forward strand.
CAATCCTCTCTCAAAACCTCGTGAGCCATCACCAAGGCTTTCACCGCCTGCCCGGTGTGCCAGACCGGACAGAAGAAACTCCACTGGCTGTCTTTGACGCTGTATTCCCCCTTGATGGCTCCCTTCCAATACGTGTGCTTGTGGTGTGTCGAAACATGGTTAGGGGGTACCTCTTCTTGGACCTGGGCGATATTTACCAGCCATTGGCAGGCTGAAGTGAGGCTCTCTTCCAAACGCTTCTTTTCCATCCTATTCCTCCCGATTTTCATTGCTAAGTACTCTCCGAAATGCTCTAATGAGGCTTCAGCCGTCGGGCAAGGGATGGCCCTCCAAGAAAAACGCAGGAGGCGAATCCTTTCGCCGATTAGATATCCTGTTTCCACCGGGGATAACAGCCTATCGCCCGCTCTGATCCGTCAAATGACGGCGGGCCGATGTCACAATTTGGTCCACCTCCCGAACGACATCGTCGGGCAGAGGCGCCGGAACATGCTCTGCAAGAAGCTGTTCCTTCATCTCCCGGCAGCGGCTCTGCATATCCTTTTGACCGGCCTCCCACCAGGACGACCAGAAATCCCGATCGAGGAGCTTTGGAAACCACAGCTCATTTCGGAAGTGTTGCGCTGTGTGCTCCCGGTCAATAAACGTGCCGCCCGGTCCCACGGCCTCGATGACCTCCAGCCCGAGGGACTCGTCGTCAATCTCAAATCCCCGCATGATCCTTTCGACAAAAGCGATAATCTCGTGTTGCATGACGAGCATATCGAGCGAGGCGGCTTGATCCACCCCGGCGATCCCGAGATGACCGAAGATGTCCGCACCGGCCAGCGCGCCGCAGGTCAGCGTAATCCCCGCCTCCAGACCGGCCTGCGCATCCACGCACTTGCTGTCGGTCAGTCCCACGTTGATATACACGGGCAAACCGTAGCGCTTCCCCATCTGCGTCAAAGCCATGGCCATCAACGCCTGCTCCGGCCCGGCGAAGATCATCTGCGTGGTTCGCATATCGAAGGCGTGGGGAATGCCGCCATAGCACACGGGCGTGCCGGGTCGAATCAACTGAGTGACACATACCCCGGCCAGGATTTCCGCGTTCTCTTGGGCGATTGTGCCAGCCAGCGTGCCGGGCGCACTCATACCCACCTGGGCCATCGGCCCGATGGAGACCGGCAGCGGCAGCCGGGAAGCCTCGAACAGGAGATCGATCCCGTCGAAGGGGAAACGCAGCGGACTGATCGGCTCAAGAAACAGGTACGTAAACGGACAGCGCGCTGCTTCTTGTTCACTTCCCCGAACCGCGCTGAATAGCTCCAGTAAAAAAGAAAGCGAAGCGCGATCGTGAAACCAGAACGTGACCGGTTTGGTGGTATGCTTGAGTTGCGTGGCCGCCACCTCGACACACCGATGGGAAACCGGGATTTCATAGGGATCGGCCATAGCCCCCACAATGGTCAATCCGTCCAGCGCATCCCCGAGACGACTCGCAACAGCCACATCCTCCAGCGTGGCGTAGCGCCTCTCCCCGGTTTGGTCATCTATCCAGAGGGCCTCCCCCGCAATGGAGTTATAGTTGCGCTTGCCCGCACCGAACTCGGCGCGCTTAGACATATCGCGTCCGTAAGTGGTGAACGCTTTTCCACACTGTTTTAGACACTGCATCACAACGGATTGGGGTATTTTGACGCGCTCCGATCCCAAGTCCGCCTCGGCTCCGGCCTCCTGAAACAACCGCAACATCTCCGCGTGCGGGATATGGACTCCAATCTCGCTCAATATCCTGAGCGAGGTTTGGTGCAGCTTTTCTATCTGTCCATCATTCAATCCAGTTATCCTCATTATGGATTCCTCCGGTTCGCTTTACTCTTCCTTGTCAGAAGGTTACGTAGGGTGGGAGACTTCCGAAGTCTGATCTTGACGAACGCCACCCGGACTTCTGAAAAGGAGCATTTCACCATCCATCCAAATAGTCTTTATGAGTCTCTATCATTTCGTCCGTAAGTCGTTCGGCGGCCTGAATGGAAGACACACTTCCATCCATAATAATCGCCTGCAGGAGCTTTTTTCGGTCTCGTTCAAGCGCTGCTTCGACCGTAAGTTCAATAGTATAAAGCGCCTTTTCAACCGTTGCCGACAGCCCCGTGGGGATCGTGCCGATTTCCACGGGATGAATGCCTTTTACAGATATCTCAGCCGGGCATTCCAGCACAAAGTCCCGGGGAAGATTAGTTACCTGACCGGTGTTCGGCACAATGACGGAGAAGGTCTTGGCCTCCTTCCTGTCCATGGCGCAGAGAATATCAACGAGTTGTTCATGCTCGCCCTCCGCCCGATTGAACAGGGTCTGGTCGAGCGCGCTTTTCCCATACGCCTGGTCCGCCATCCGCCGAAACGATTCGTCGCCGCCCTGGATGGTTTTTTCAAAACTGAAACGCGACACCCCGAGTTGTTTGCCGTAATGGTCACCCGAACGGAAAAACTGAGGGAAAAATTCCGTCACGTGCCGGTCTAGCACGGCCGGGAAAGCCCCGAAAATCCGGAACAGTTCCCATGAGAAGGGATTTTGTTCATCCCCTCCGTAGGGCTTCCCTTCCGCCTCCAATGCTTCACACTTTTCTCGGACTTGCGGCCAGGCATCCGCATGGTCAACCCGGAACTCAAATATCCAGGTGAGATGATTGATCCCAACCCAATTGAAATCGCAGCGCTTGACGTCCACACCGAGAAAATGGGCGAGGTAGCGCTGAGTACCCGGGATTCCATGACAGAGACCGATGACGGGAACATCCGCGGCTTTCCGGATGCCTCGACAAATAGCGGCCATCGGATTGGAATAATTGAAAAAGTGCGCGTCGGGGGCGATTTTCCGCACATCCTTCGCGATCTCGACCATGGTGGGAATCATCCTGAGCGCGCGAAAAATGCCTCCGGGCATGATGGTATCGCCCACCGG
>JAUWMS010000028.1 GCA_030613045.1 Candidatus Latescibacterota bacterium
GAAATGGTGCGCCGCCGGCCCCCTGTGCGAAGTCTTCGGAGAGTTCCCGAATTTCCCCGTCCAATTTGGACAAAATCGCCTTTGTCGCCTCGATCTGCTGTGCGGTGATGTCCTGAAACTGCAGCGCATCCATTATCTGAAACATGAGATCCTTGATCCCCTCCAGAGAGTCAACCACCTCTTTGTAGGTGCTTTCGATCTTACTGTTCTGAACGTCCAGAACATCCTGCTGCTGATGGAGTATTTTCAGAGCCTTCTTCACCGATGCGGCACTGACCTTGCCATTGGTGCTGCTCAAAAGTCCCGATATTCTATGGAGTTGCTCGGCGTGTGCCCTGACCCCTTTGAGGTTTGGATCCATGATCTCCGCGATCCGATGTACCTGCTGGCTCAACCTCTCCGTAACCCCATCTACCACATCCATAATCTCGGTGGTGGCCAATTCCGTGGCTTCGGTGCCCTTTCCCAGATTGGACGCGGCCTGGGGGATGTTCCCGGAACTTTGGGGCAAGGTCTCGATCACGTGTTCGACGGCTGGTATGGCGATCTCCGAAAAATTTACCATGCGCTTCAAAGCCGGAAAACATTCACTGAACACCGTCAGATGTGCTTTCCCGCGCATTCGCGCTCCTTTAACGATCTCCGGAAAGTGCGTCTCGAAGATCAGCAGATGAGAGCGAAGCTGATCCAGCGCCGCTTCGATGACCTGCAAGTCGTTCGTTTTCATCGTCGTCTCCTTTTTTTGCCACGGAAGGCCACGGATAACTCCTGTGTCGTTTCGTATATTTCCATGGTGAACGGGTGTTCGTGTCCTCTCTCACAGGGACGCCAGCACGCTTGCGATCTTCTCTTTCAGCGTATCCGGTGTAAACGGCTTGACCACGTAATTATTCGCCCCAGCCTTCATCGCCGCAATGATGTCGTCTTTTACGCTCCTCGTGGTCACCATAATGATCGGAATCGTTTTGAACTGCTCGCTCTCTCGCACCGCATTCACGAACTCCAATCCGCTCATATTCGGCATATTCCAGTCCGTGATGATGAAATTGAACCCCCCGGCCTGGAGCTTCGCCCAAGCATCCACCCCGTCCTCGGCCTCCACTACGTCCGTATATCCTGCACGCGACAGGGTATTTTTCAAGATCCTCCGCATCGTAGCCGAATCATCTACCGCTAAAATTTTAAGATCTGCCATGGTTGCATCCCTCTGGTGAGTGACGATTAATGCTCCGATTTCGGATTGAACACCCCGTACCCCGCAATTCAGCGCTCGATATAGCGGCGCCATCTCGTTTTTCGGACTTCTGCAAGAGGCTCTTACGTTAAAGGGCGACCCATATGTTCTACGCACCACGCGCTGTGCCTTCCAGGATACTCCCGACGGTTTCTATCAATGTTATCGGCTCAACCGGCTTGCTCAAAGCCTTCACCGCCCCATGCATCAGCGACTCCTCAATCATTTCATTCGTGGCGTATCCACTGACAATGAGGATCGGAACGCCCGGACAGGTGATCTCCAGAGTCTTCACCGTGTTGAGTCCATCCATCCCCGGCATCGCAACGTCCATCACGATCAGTTCAAAATTTCCTTGCGCCGCCTTCTGCACAGCCTCGTATCCATCCCAGGCGCGCTCCACTTCGTATACCCCCGTCTGCATGAGTATCTCAGCAAAAATATCCCGAATGGCCTCTTCATCATCCACTATTAGAATTTTCGCCCGACCCTTTTCGTTCGACATAAGATAAATCTCCAGAGATAACCCGGAAACCGGACTTTGCAATGAACAATGAATAATACCCCACCCAACCGCCCCAACTTCGGAGGGAGGAGAGATATTACTCATTGCTCATTGTACCATCTCCACTACCCGCTTCACAATTTCCTCCACCTGCGCTTCGCAATCTATCACACCTGCTTCGATGGCTTTCTCCGAAATACCGGGGCCCTCCGGTGGAGGAACCGATGACCACGATGGGTGTCATAACGTCCCCTTTCCTCCCACCTTCCCCAGACGCATCCGGATATCCCCGACCGTTTCCAGCAAGGCTTCCGGCCGAACCGGCTTTTGCAGCGCCAACATGGCCCCGTATGCCAGGCACTTTTCGATCATCTTATCATCTGTAGTGCCGGTGACAACGACGATCGGAATCACCGGGTGCGTCATCCGTAGCGCCTTGAGCGCATCCAGACCATTCATCCGGGGCATCAGAATATCCATCAGGATCAACTCGAAATCCTCCAGGATGACCTTCTGAAGCGCCTCATATCCATCCTGCGCGGTCTCTACGACGTACCCGCCCGCCCGGGTGAACAGCTCGATAAAAAGACGCCGGATGGATTCCTCGTCGTCCACCACCAGAATTTTGGCTGGACTGTTTCCGCTTGGCAAGGTTCGATCTCCGTACACGTACTGCTTTGAGGAGGGAGGACCATTCACAATGACTCATTCACCATTGACAATCCGTACGTCACATCCCTCAATTGTGAATTGTAAATTCAGAATTACTGAGCCTCTTGCAAAAGTCATAAAGGTGCAGTCATTTCGCAGGGGTTGGTAGGTCAGACATTCTTGTCTGACCCGGATGACCATAAAGCTGAACAGACAGGAATGTCTGTTCTACCAAGCTCTTGTAAAAAAAATATCCGGTAAGATTGCTTCGGCTCATGAAGGAAAAAGTTTTCAATTTTTCCCAGGGGAAAAGTTTTCAATTTTCCCTACAATAATACGACCCATTTTACCAAGGTGAACGAAGCGACGCCGAGTCGTTTTTCGGACTTTTGCAGGAGCCTCTATTGATAATTAATTACCCCCATCCCCCATTCACGCACTCATCGCCTCGGCCTCATCTTTTTCATTCCGACTCGCAGCCAGGCCCAAGGGTCTGCGCCAGATCTCCCGTGGCCCGCGTCATCTCCGCAATGGCTGTCGCGTTCTGATAAACGGATCAAAAGGAGCACGTTCCATAATTAAGAAAAATCCTTCCGGACATGGCCGTTATCTCCCCCAACGTTCCTCCGCGTACCCTGTGGTACTTTCGGCATCGCGCTATCCAAACTTGACCCCAAATATCAAAAAAAATCGAGCACGGCGATCGTTGATTGGGACATTCTCAGTTCGTCGGCTCACATATCCGGTTGCACAAGCGCGATCACAAGAATCGCCCCTATCGTTCACGGTTCACGTTCAATGTTTTGCGATGTACGCTCCCCGTTTCATATTCTCCGCTTCATGTTTGGACTTAGCGTCCTTCGGGCGGGCTTTTGTAAGCCTTCGATAAGCAGAGCATGTTTTCTATCAGGAATACAGGAAACCAGGAGAGGGCTAAGGTGCATTCCAGAGGGATTGCTTTTCTCTTGGCTTCCTGGTTTCCTGATTGTACAAATAATTTTGCCCGGGAACTGAATCAAACAGAAAAATGAAAATTCCTATACTATCAAGTTTTACGTTTTACGCTTCACACAGCAACCTTGCGAAAAAGCGGCGCATTCGACACCACCGGCTCAAACTGATTCGTCATCACTTCGGGGAACTTCTGGGTCTGCTCCATCACGAAAAAACCGCCGGAGAAGAGACTCCCGTGATACATTAGGTGAAGGCCATGTTGGTGTCCCGGTGATTGGGGATTGGTGAGCGGTGCGTGTCCCGTGATGCGTGATGCGTAAAACGTAATGCGTGACTTCTGCTTACTGCCTTCTACCTACTGCCCTGCCTTACGCCGCCTCCTTCAACACCTCCCGCTCGCCGAAGGAGAGGAGCCTGTTCAGATTCAACAAAATCAGCAGCCGCTCGTCCATCTTCGCAATGCCGGTGATGTATTCCGCATCCACTCCGGAGGCCGTCTCCGGCGGCGGCTCGGTGATGTTTCTGGAGATCCGAAGCACTTCCGAAACCGCATCCACCACGAAACCGATCAACTGATCCTCCAACTCCACCACCACGATCCGGGTGTCCTTATCCAGCTCCTTTTCCGGCATGCCCATCCGCTTCCTCAAACTCACGATGGGAATCACCTTGCCTCTGAGGTTGATGACCCCCTCCACGTACTCCGGCGATTTGGGCACGCGGGTGATCTCCACCATCCGATTGATCTCCCGGACAAAGAGAATATCCACGCCGAATTCCTCCTCGCCGATCTTGAAGGATACCAACTGCAGCAAATCTTCTCCCGTATCGGAAGCATCTTCCGTTCCGACCTGCCCCATCATTTCTTTTGCCATGTGATTACCCTCCTCTTAGGATTTCGGATTTCGGATTTCGGATTGAAAAACCCGCTTTCGATTTCGCATTGGGTGGGACGTGGGGCAATCCGCAATCCGCAATCCGCAATCCACAATCCCCTCATTCTTCCTTCCCCATACGCACCAGATCCGCCACATCCACAATAAGCCGAACCCGTCCATCGCCGAGGATGGCGGAGCCTGCGATGCCCTGCATGTCGCCGAGATACTTCCCCAGTGTCTTGATCACCACCTCCTCCTGGCCCATCAAGTCATCCACGGCCAGGCCGATCTGCTTGTCCGCCACCGCCACCACGACCACGTAGGGAATATCCATGTGACCGTTGTTCCGGGGCACGTCGTACACTTCGTCGAAGCGCAGAAGCGGAAGCACCTGATCCCGAAGTCGGATCACCTCGCGCCCGTTAATGGTGCTCATCTGCTCCGACTGCGGGCGCACCGTCTCCATCACGGATACGAGGGGAATAATGTAGGTCTCGTCGCTCACCTTCACCAGAAGGCCGTTAACAATCGCCAGCGTCAGCGGCAGCTTGATGGTGATCCGGGTTCCGGCGCCCAACTCGGAGTCAATGTCAATAATACCGTTGAGCTTGGCCACGTTCGTCTTCACCACGTCCATCCCCACGCCCCGGCCGGACACGTTGGTCACTTTGGCGGCCGTGCTGAATCCCGGCGCGAAGATCAGATTCCATGCGTCCCGGTCGCTCATCCGCTCCGCATCCGCCTCATTGAGGACGCCCTTCTCGATGGCCTTCTTTTTCAGCACCTCCGGATCCATTCCCTTGCCGTCGTCCTCGATCGCGATCACGATGTGATTGCCTTGGTGCTCCGCCCACAGCTTCACCGTTCCCTTCTCCGGCTTGCCTGCCTGTGCCCGGTCCGCCGGTGTCCCTATGCCGTGATCCACCGCATTGCGGATCAGATGCACGAGCGGGTCTCCGATCTCCTCCACTACGGACTTATCCAATTCCGTTTCCTCGCCGGATATCCGGAGATCGATCTGCTTGCCCGCATCCCGCGCCAGATCCCGCACCATCCGGGGAAATTTTCCGAAAACCTTCCCCACCGGAAGCATCCGCGTCTTCATCACAGCCGTCTGCAACTCGGTGGTGATAAAGGCCATCTTGGCATTTACGTCGTTTAACTGACCGGAAAGCTCCTCGACATCCTCCGCGCCCTCGAACAGCGACGTGATCCGGTTGAGCCGGTTCTTCTCTAAAGAAAGTTCACCCACCCAGTTCATCAGATTGTCCAACCGATCCACGTCCACCCGGACGGTCTGATCCGTCACAGATTTCCCCGACATCTTGGGAGGTGAGGACTTGGCTTTCTCAGGCGCTTTCTTCGCGGAGCCCCGGGCCGCGGGCTCCTTGTCCACCGGCTTCTCCGGCTCCGGTTCCGCCTCGCTGGTCTTCTCCTCCAGAACCACGGGAGCGCCTCCCTGCTCCGTCATCGTCCCTTCCAGCATGGCCATCACGTGGGAGAGATCCACCTTCTCTAAATTCTGTTCCTTGATTCGATCCAACAACATTTTGATCGCATCCGCCGCCTCCAACAGCGCATCCATCCGATCCGCATTAACGCTCAGCTCCCCTTTTCGGAGTTTATTGAGCACGTCCTCCGCCCGGTGGGTCAGCCTGGTCATCTGCGTGAAGCCGAGGAAGGAAGACGTGCCTTTGATCGTGTGCGCCGACCGGAAAATCTCGTTGAGCAGATCCAGATCGTCCGGACGTCCCTCTAACGCGACCAGATTCTGATCCAGCTTCTCAATGATCTCCTCAGTCTCCACGATGAAGTCCTGAAGGATCTCCGCCATCTCTTCGGAAAACGCATCCACGTCCATCGTATCGCCCGCGTCTTCCTCCTCTTCTTCTTCCGGCGCGGACTGGATCAACTCCGCCACAGGCTCCTCGCTCCCCTGAACCACCACCGGCTCGCCGTCGCCTTCCTGGAGCGATGCTTCCTCCCGCACTTCAGTCTCACCGCTTGATGCGTCCTCCCCGGGCTCCGCTTCGATTGTTTCCGCGCCGTCGTCTTCCACCTCGTTGACGACCGCTTCCGAAGACTCCTCCGAAGCCGTGCTGTCCTCCAAAACGCCCTGAAGCTTTTCCACCACGTCCGACACATCCGACACGTCCTTCTGATGTTCCTTGACCTCCTCCACGAGCGTCCGAAGCCGGTCTAAGCCCAGCAACAGCACATCCATCATCCCGGGCGAAATCGCCATCTCTCCGCGCCTGAGCTTGTTGAGCACATCCTCCATCCGGTGCGCCAATTTCGTAATCTGCTCAAATCCCAAAAAAGAAGCCATCCCCTTGAGCGTATGCGCCGTGCGGAACACCTCGTTTAACAGCTCTCCATCCTCCGGCTGCTTCTCCAACGTCACAAAATCCCCGTCCAACTTCTCCACCAACTCCTCCGCCTCCACCACAAACTCCTCCACAATTTCCCCCAACATCTCCAGATCATCGCTCATCGTGTACTCCTCTACCCCATTGGTGATTGGTGATTGGTGCGTGGTGATTGGTGAGTGGGAAGCCCCGCCGCCGCCGTGCGGTAACTCCCCTTCACGTTTTAGTCTTTACGCTTCACGTTTCACCGGACATCATGGACGATCAAGGGAGATCGCATCCCACGTGTCCGTTTCACATTTCACGGGTTACGCACGACGGTTTACGGTTCATCTTCCCCCCTGATCCCCGATCCCTGCCCCCTGTCACTCGATATACTTCGATATTTCATACTGAATCCGCTTCGCATTGAAGGGCTTCACCATATACGAATCCGCTCCGAGTTCCTTCCCCCTGCGCTTGTCTTCCTCCCCACTCTCGGAAGAAAGAATAATGATCGGCGTCTCCTTATACCGCTCGCTTTTTCGAAGGGAGTCAATCAACTCGTATCCGTCCATATTGGGCATATTCAGATCGGTGATGATCAAATCCACCTCTTCATCGGGCAGCTTCTCCAACGCATCCATACCGTCCGACGCGGTGATCACCCGATGCCCCATACTCTTGACCGCAAACGACACAAACTTCCGCACCGTGGAAGAATCGTCGGCCACCAAGACCACTTTTTTCATAACCGTTTTACTCCTCTCTCACCACAAACCCCTTGTGAGTGGTGAGTGGTGAGTGGTGAGTGGTGAGTGGTGATTGGTCTCCACGCACTACGCCCTATGCTTCCCGTTTTACGCTTCACGTTTCACGCTTTCTGATACACCATCGCCTTCGGAAAATGGACCAGTTTGAAAGCCTTGGATACCCCGTGCAGCGATTCCGAGTGTCCGATGAACAGGTATCCTCCGGGGTTGAGGCTGTCGTATAAATGGGCGATCACCTGTTTCTTCGATTCCATATCGAAATAGATCAGCACATTGCGGCAGAAGATCACATCCATTCCCCGCATAGACCGCATCTTCAGTTTGTCGCTGAGGTTGATCTGCTGAAATTGAACCAATTGCTTCACCTCGTCCCGGATGGCATACTTTCCGTTCGCCTGCACAAAATACCGGCTTCGATAGGTCGGAGTCGTATTGCGCAATGAGTTATCTCCGTAAAGCCCCGTCTTCGCCTTTTGAAGGATCTCCTCACTGAGATCGCTGGCGTGGATCTCCACCTTCCATTTGGGCAGGGAGAACTTCAGGGATTCCAGCACATAGATCCCCAGGGAATAAGGTTCTTCTCCGCTGGAACAGGCCGCGCTCCATATCCGCAAATTTCGGGTGTTTTTTTGCTCCTTCTCCGCCACTATCCCCGGAAGAATCTTTTTCGCAAACGCATCCAGTTGAGGCGGATTTCGGAAAAAGCTCGTCTCGTTGATCGTGACTTCGTCGAACAACCGGTTGATTTCCTGGGCGCGACCGGGATCGTATTTGATAAAATAGTAGTACTCGTCGTAGGTCTTCAACCCGCATGCCCCAAGCCGTCTGGCCAATCGGCTCTCCATCAGATACTTTTTCCCGTCTCCGAAATACATCCCACTCATTTCGTAGATGAGATCCCGAATCATCCTGAACTTGTCGTCGGCGAGCTTCGGAGCCTGCGCTGTCTGTGTCATCATGGCATCTCCTCCCCGCCTGAAGCCGGTTGGTTCGTCGAAATACGGATAAATTCCATCGCCTTTTCGATCTCCGCGTCCAACTCGAAGGTGAAACGTTCGATATCCATATCCAAAAGCTCCGGATGATCCTCGGCCAGCAGTTTCCATGCCTCGTCGTCCACGATGGAGAATCCCTCCGTTTCCCCGCTGAACCCGATGCCCTTGGCGCGGCAAAGCAAATCCGATAGATGCACCACAGCCGTCAGGGCCCGATCGGTCTCGGCACGCGTGGGTTCGTGATGACAGGCGACCGCCTCAATCAACGCATCCGGCAACCCCCACCGATCCGCCAGCCATCCTCCGATCTCATCGTGCGAAGCCCCCAGAAATTCCTTCTCCGCATCCCGCATACTTCCCGTTCCGCGCTGAACCCGCTCTACAATCTCGACGAACTCCTCGTGGAAATACTGATCAATCAGAATCCGACCCACGTCGTGCATCAATCCGGCCACGAACTCCCGTCCCTCCATCTTCAATCCGAGCCGTTTGGAGAGTATCCGCGCAATCCCTCCACAACCCGCCGAATGCTCCCAGAACCGTTCCCGGTCGAAAAACTCGTCGTCCGGCATATCGCAAAAGGCCGTGAATACGGAGAGGCTCGTCACGATGGACGATACCTCGTTCATCCCCAAGACCACCAACGCCAACTGGATCGTCGAGATCTGTCGCCGCATCCCGAACAGCGCCGAATTGGCCACCTTCAGCAGCTTGGCGGTCAACGCCGGATCGCGCTCGATCAGCCCCCGAAGGGCCGCCATCGAAGAGCGGGGGTCCGAGACCGAGGCCAGCACCTGGGCCGCTATGTCGGGCAGCATGGGCAAATCCTTGATGCGCTCGATGCTCGACTTCGTCACTTGTCTCATCGTCTTTTCGTCCTTTACTCATTGATAGTTCACAACTGCTCTAAACCTCCCGCAGGTTCGGAACCTGCGGGAGGTTGGTTGATTTAGCCCTCCGTTCACCCGATCGCTTCCAAGGCCTCCTGGGCGGGTTGACGCACGTCCGCATTTTCGTTTCCGCTCAGGGACCTCAGCGGCCCGATGGCCTTCTTACTTCCGAGTGCGCCCAGCGCTTTTGCCGAGGCAATGACCAACAGGTCGTTCTCGCGCGTTATCACATCTAACAAAGGCTCCACAGCCGCTTCGTCCCCGCTCGCGCCCAGAATCTCCGCCGCCCGGAAAGCGACCCACGGGTTCTCATTTTTCAGGACCTCCGAAACATACTGCACCGTCTCCGGAGTTCCGATCTCCCTGAAAGCGTCCAGCGTGGCCATCTGCACCTCCGTATCCGGGTCCTTGAGCCCTTCTGAAAGCACCGAGAACGCTTCCGCATCGCCCGACCGGGCCAGCGAGGCGGCAGCCGTCCGCCGGAGCGCCGGCGACTCGTCGGATAGAGCCCGCTTCAGCACCGACGTGGCCGCATCGGTTCCCAACATCCCCAGGCCCCGGATCGCCGACTCCCGCAACCCGGGATCCTCGTTCGAGGACAACGCTATAAATTGCTCCAGCGCCTCGGATCCCCCTATGCTGACCAATGCCTGCAACGCCTCCTCCCGCACCTCCGGAACCGGGTCGGAAAGGGCCTCCGTTAGCCGTGGGAGCACCGCCGTACCGCCGATCCGCGCCAGCCCCCGGAGTACGGCACATTTCGTTTCCGCGTCCGGATACGCCAGCGCCTGCTCCAGCAACGCGACGGATTCGGGGCTTTCTCCCACTTCGCTGAGCGCGGTGATCAGCGCAAGACCGGCCTCCTCATCCCGGCCGATCGCGCCCTCTAAGAGACGGAGCAAAAGCTTTTCATCGTCGAATTTTCGGAGTTCGGCAATGAAATCGGCCCGGACTGCTTCCTCGTCGTCCGCCAGACCGTCCATCACGTAGGTCTCCCATTTCTCCCCGGGTATGGATGCTCCGAGCGGCTGCCCGGTCCGCTGGGCGACCTTCGACGCGGCCATCAGCGCGACGTTTCGTAAATAGGGGTCCTCCGTCTTCAGGACGAATCGGATCAGCGCATCGAACGCGCCCGGATCGCTCAGATTCCCCAGGGCTTCCGCGGCTCCGAAGACGAGCAAAACATCCTCCTCATACAACGCATCGGACAGGGCCTCCACGGCCTCCTCTCCGCCAATCTTGCCCAACGCCTCCGCCGCCGAATACGCCACGTTTTGATCCGTATCCCACAACGCCTTGCACAATGACTCCACGCCTCTCGAATCGCCTACCATCCCCAAAATATCCGCCCCGAACTTCCGCACGTCCCCGTCCCCGTCGTGGAGCACCCGAATCGCCGGATCCACGGCATCCCCTCCCATATTCACCAGGATGTCCATCGCCAGATTGCGGATCACAATATCCTCACTCCCGATCAACGGGATCAGACACGCGGTCGACATCGGCCCCCCGATGGTCTGAAGGCTGTATGAGGCCGCATCCCGTACCCCCATATTTTCATCCTCCATTGCCCGCACCAACCCCCGGATCGTCCGCTCATCCTCCGGATCCGCATAAGCCAACTCCTCCGCCGCCTCCCTCCGCAGCCCCGGGTCGGGATCCTTCAATTGCCGGTTCCACTTCTCCATCGCTTCCAACGTCGTATTCATACCGTTCCTCTCATGATATGTGAGAACAGATGCCACCGCAAAGAACACATTGCGAAGAAACCGCAAACAAAGTCCAAAAGCAATGGGACACGGATTACACGGATCAAACAAAGTATAAACAGGTAGGAATCCGTATCATCTTCGCCATCCTCAATTTACAAAAAACCATGTCCCCCCCCCAAAAGATTTACAGTGCGGAGAAAAATAAACAGTCAGACCTCCTTCCCGGTCCCGTTCACGCTCTACGTTTTACGTTTTACGGACATCAAGGGGGATCGCGCCCCACGTCCTACGTGCCGGTTTCACGTTTCACGTCTTACCAGGAAAACTCCGCCAAAACGAAAAAGTCAGATCAAATCCGAATCCTCCACTACTCACTACTCACCAATCACTACTCACCACACACCAATCACCAATCACCAAACCACGCGCCTCACCCCGCCATCTGGAGAAAGACCTCCGCTTCCTCCACCGAAGCGGCGATTTCCTTCTCGACATCCTTCTGGTCCTGCGCACTCACCCCCAACACCCGCACCATCTCCTGCTGCAGCACCGGCAGCTGCGCGTCGCCGCCTGAACCCACCCCGGACGCCCGGCACAGATAATCGGCCATGTGCACCACTCCCACGAACTTGATCAGATTCTTCCCCACACCGGAGGGACTGTGATGATAGCGAATGGCCGTAGAAAGGAGTTCCGG
>JAUWMS010000381.1 GCA_030613045.1 Candidatus Latescibacterota bacterium
GATGGCGAGGCGATTCCGTACGAGGTGGAATCGGTTCGCACCGCGAAGGACCGGGTTCGCCAGTATGAGCTTTCCTTCATCGCGCCGGACGTGTCCTCCTTCGGATATCGCACCTTCGGGGTGCGGATGACGGAGGAGAAGGTTTCCTTCGAGCCGACGATCCGGGCGGACGATACGAGTCTGGAAAATGAGAGCCTCAAGGTAACGGTGAACAAAAACGGAAGTCTGGACGTACTGGACAAGGGGACGGGGGAACAGTGGGAAAACCAGAACGTTTTCGAGGATATGGAGGACGGGGGGGACGAATACAACTATTCCCACGCGGAACACAGTCTGCGGCTGACTACGGTTGAAGCAAAGGCCGAAAGCCGACTGGTCGGGAGTGGCGTCACCGGGGCCACGCTGAAGATCACCGTGCCCTTCCGGTTGCCCAAACGCATTGCATCGGATCGCAAGCGGCGCGTATCCGACACGCTTCTGCACCCGGTCACCAGCTACGTGACCCTGAGACCGGGCAACCATCGGGTGGACATCCGTACGGAGGTGGACAATCGGGCCGAGGATCATCGGCTGCGGGCGTTGTTCCCCACGACGATAGCCACGAACGAATCCACTTCGGAGGGGCAGTTCGTGGTGCTCACGCGCTCGATGGATCATCCCAAAGCCGAGGGGTGGGTCGAACCGCCGCTTCCGCAGGAGCCTCAGCAAGCCTACGCCGATCTCACGGACGGGAAACGAGGGCTGATGGTGATCAATCGCGGACTCCCGGAATACGAGCCTCAGAAAGGCGACCGGGTTACCGGAGGAGCGGGATCAACCGTCGCGCTGACTTTGCTGCGCTGCGTGGGCTGGCTTTCCAGAGGGGATCTTTTGACGCGGAACGGAAACGCCGGACCTGAGGTGCCCGCTCCGGAGGGGCAGTGTTTGGGACCTCACACGTTCCACTATGCCCTCGCTCCGCATCGGGGAACGCTGTGGGACGGCGAGACCTATCGCCTCGCGTACGAGCACAATGTGGCGTTGAAGGCTGAGGTGACTTCGTCTCATGACGGGGAACTGCGCGCGGAGCAAAGCTTCATCGAGATCTCCGATCCGGGGGTATTGATGGCGGCGTTTAAGCAGGCGGAGGACCAACAAGGCGCGGTGATCCGGCTGTGGAACACGACGCCGGAGGAGCGCAGGACCACCGTCCGGATCGGGTTCCCGATCCGGGAAGCCTCTCTGGTCAATCTGATGGAAGAGGAGCCGGATCCGCTGACCGTGCGGGACGGCGCGATGGAACTATCGTTGCGGCGGTTCGAGATCGTGACGGTGGCGGTTCGCGGTTTCGAGTAAAGGAATGCGCACCGCAAAGGCGCAAAGCACGCAGAGATAGCCACGGAAAAAGGAGGTGAAGTTCTTTGCGCTCTTTGCGTCTTTGCGATGCATGGTTGTTTCGATAATACGGAGGGTATGGACTTATGACCACAGAGGAGATCGTCATCCGGCTGAGGGAATATTTCGGGGAACGGAAGGAAGTCGTCGCCGCGTACCTCTTCGGTTCGGTCGCCGAGGGTCGCGCCGGCAAATTGAGCGATATTGACGTGGGCATCCTGGTGGAGGAGTCCCTGATCCGTCCGGTGCGGTACGGCTATCGGGCCCACGTGCTGACCGATTTAATGGGGCGCCTGCACACCAACGAGGTGGATTTGGTGGTACTGAATAAGGCTTCTCCTTTGTTGGCGCACGAGGTGATAAGACCCGGACACGTCATCTTTTGCAGAAACCAGAATCAGCGGGTAGCCTTTGAGACGGCGTCCTTCAATAAATACGTGGATACCGAACCCTTAAGACGGATTCAGGCTCAGTACCTGGATCGGCGTATCGCGGAGGGGAAATTCGGTCTTCCCGGGGAGTAAACGATGTACAATACCAAGGTACTCGAACGGCACATCGCCGACGCGGAGTCCGCGGTTCAGACCCTCTGCAAGCTCAAGCGATATTCCATAGAGGAGATTGAACGCGACAGAGAGCTACTATGGGCTATCGAGCGCGGCCTCCATCCGGGGGATGGCAGGATTTCGGAACATTCTGGTTCACGAATACCTGAGGGTAGATCTGGAGGAAGTCTATCGCATGCTTAACGAGCGGTTAGACGATTTTTCCCGATTTGTCGGATATGTCAGGATCTATCTATCGGGGAGAGTCTCAGAAGCTCCTCAGACTGAGTAAGCCTCCTTATCAAGTGAAATGAGGATTAGTCGTCTCCCCCTCCCCGCAACATCACCATCCGAATCAGCTGCATAATCGCCATCGTAGCGGCTGCCACATACGTCCATGCCGCCGCATGGAGCACCTTTCCCGCCGCCTTCGTCTCTTCCTCCGTCAGGTAACCCGGTCCTCCCAGCAGCGCCAAAGCCCGCCTGCTGGCATTAAACTCCACCGGCAGGGTGACCATGTGAAACAGCACCGCGGCCGAGAAAAAGACGATGCCGAGGTCCATCAGGAAAGCCAGCCCGGAAGCGCTGAAGAAGAAGCCGATGAAAAACAGCGGCCACGCCAGGCCCGATCCGAAATTCGCCGCGGAGACAAAGTGGCTCCGTAGGCGGAGCGGAAAATAGTCCTGCCCGTGTTGCAGGGCATGCCCGGTCTCGTGGGCGGCCACTCCCAATGCCGCCACCGAGTCCGAAGCATAGACGCCCTCCGAGAGACGCAGTACCCTCTTTTTCGGATCGTAATGATCGGACAATTTGCCTCGAATCTGCTCGATATTCACGTCCCGAAGCCCGCTGGCGTCCAACATCCGGCGGGCGATCTGCGCCCCGGTCCATCCGCTACGGGAGCTAAATCGGCTATATCGGGCGTACGTATTCCGAATCCGCATCTGAGCGTAGAAGCCCAGGAGTACCGCAGGGATCAACAGGATCATCGTGCGGTCGAAAAAGAATGGAAACATCGGCGCACCTCCTTCCTTTCGCTTCTAACTCTTATCTTCTCTTTTGCTTACGTACCCAACTGCTCTCCCACGCAGACCCGATGCCCCCGAACAAATTCCGCCGAAGTCATCCGTTTTTTGCCCTCCGGCTGCACCTCGATCAAAAGGAGCGCGCCGTAGCCGGTGGCGACCGTAATCCCTTCCTTTCCATCCGCGGTTAGAATCGCTCCGGCCGCGCCTTTTGCGAGGCAGGGAATCTCCTTCGCCCGATGCACCTTGAGCGTTGAATCTTTATAGGTAGTGAACGCTCCGGGAAGCGGGTTGGTACCCCGAATCCAATTCCGGATCTCCTCGGCCTTCTTCGACCAGTCTATCCGACCGTCCTCTTTGCTCAATTTGGGCGCGCTCGAAGCCCCCTCCGAAGGCTGAATCCGCGGCCGGGCGCAACCGGATGCCATCCGATCCACGCTCTCCAACAAAAGATCGGCCCCCACCTCCTTGAGCCGATCGTGCAGTTCTCCCGCCGTCTCCTCCGCGCCGATGGGCACGACACGCTGGAGGAGCATATCTCCGCAGTCCACGTCGCAACTGATGCAGAACGTGGTCACCCCGGTCTCTCGTTCCCCCCGAATGATCGCCCACTGGATCGGAGCCGCGCCCCGATATTTGGGGAGCAGCGAAGGATGCACGTTGATCGCTCCGTGTTTTGCGATCTCCAGCACCTCCGGGGGCAAAATGCAGAAAGCCACCACTGCGAAGAGATCCGGTTTCAGGTCCCTCAAGGGTTCGAGGAAGGCGCGATCCTTCAGACGCGCTGGCGTCCACACCGGAAGTCCGTGCGCGAGCGCAA
>JAUWMS010000252.1 GCA_030613045.1 Candidatus Latescibacterota bacterium
TGGTTGCGGTAACGGCGGAGGCTTCGGACAACGTGGGTGTGGTGAAGGTGGATTTCTTTGTGAACGGCAAGATTCGGGGGAGTGATGCGTCCGCTCCGTTCGTGTATGAGTGGGATACGAGCGAGGCGCCTTCAGATCCCGGTTCCTATTCCTATACGCTCGCGGCCAAGGCGTGGGATGCGGAGGGCAACAACCGGATGTCCCCTTCCATCGAAGTCACTGTGTACGTGCCGGATGAGGAGGCGCCCACGGTGCAATTGACTGCGCCCGCGGAAGGAGCGGCTGTTCGCGGGAGTGTGGAGGTAACGGTGGATGCACAGGACAACGCGGCGGTAACTCAGGTGGTCTTTTTCGTGGATGGCGTGAAACACGGCACCGACAGGGATGCGCCGTTTGCGTACACCTGGGATACCACTCAGGAGATGGATGGAATGCACACCCTGATTGCTGAAGCTCGGGACGCCGCGGGCAACACCGGCGAACACACCATAACCGTAATCGTGAACAACATCGGGCCGGTAAGAGGAGAAACGATCACGGTAGATCTTCCCGGCGGCGCGACGATGGAGATGGTGGGGATCGAGCCGGGGACGTTCACGATGGGCTCTCCCGCCTCGGAGCCGGGCCGATACCCCCACGAGGGCCCACAGCACCAGGTGACGATCACAAAAGGGTTCTGGTTAGGGAAGTTTGAGATCACGCAGGGGCAGTGGGAAGCCGTGATGGGCACCACGCCGTGGTTGGGGCAGAGCAATGTCCAGGAGAATCCGAACAATGCCGCTTCGTATATCTCGTGGAACGATGTGCAGGAGTTTATTGCGAAGTTGAACGAGGCGGCGGAGGGTTCAGAGCTATATCGGTTGCCTACGGAGGCGGAGTGGGAGTATTCCTGTCGGGCAGGGACGATGACGCAGTGGTCGTTTGGGGACGATGAGAGTCAGATTGGGCAGTATGCGTGGTATTGGTATAATGCCACGGATGTGGGGGAGCAGTATGCGCATGCGGTGGGAACGAAGCTTCCGAATCCGTGGGGGTTGCATGACATGCATGGGAATGTCTGGGAGTTGTGTCAGGACTGGTTTGGGTCGTATTCGAGCAGCGCTCAGAGGGATCCTACGGGGCCTGCTACAGGCTCGGACCGCGTTGTCCGTAGCGGCGCCTTTTACTGGGACGCCCGCGACGCGCGGTCGGCGTCTCGCTGCTCCGCCATTCACTGCTGCTTCGTTGGCGCGCGCCTGGTGAGGCAGGGCCAGTAGTTTTCTCGTTCCTACGCTCTGCGTGGGGACGCATACCCGACGCTCAGCGTCCCCAACCGAACCATGCACAGAGCGGAGCGGAGGTCACGGAAAGCCGCGCAGAGACGATATTCCGCCGTGCGTGGCTGAGCGCATCGAACACATCGGGGCGACGCGGACAGGGCTTCTTCCGCGCCTCCCTGCCTTGTCCACTGCTGTGAGGGGGTGAGATGCTGGATCAGGGGCGGGAAGGTTGTAGTTTGTTCCCGCCTATGACGTTTATGTTACAGCAGTTTTTTTCGCGAAGATAACCATGACATCAGGTTCAAGGGGATGAACGTATGTATAGAAGCGATGTGCTCAGAACCACAAGGTCTCTATCCGGGAAGACGATCCGGTTGACGCTTCGACAGTGGCTGCATATCACTGAGGCGCACGACTACATGGCAGGGAACATAGATAAAGTGATGGAAATCGTGCATTCCCCGGATTGTCTCGTAGAGGGACTGAGAGGAGAACTTATTGCGTTGAAGCACTATGCTGAGACCAACATTTCTGAGAAGCATGGGGTGGTTGTTTACAAAGAACAGGAAAGAGATGGTTTTATCATCACCGCATTTTTCACCTCCAAACCTGAGACCATAAAAAGAAAAGGTGTGATATGGCAAAAATGAAAGCACAAAAGTTCGATCTCTCTCTTGTCCCATATCTTTTAAGAGTCAACCCTCATTACTGGGTGGATTACGATGAAGATACGGACACGCTTTACGTGAGCTTCAGGAAGCCCCAGTGTGCGGACGACAGCGTAATGGAAGGCGGGCTTATCTATCACTACGATGGCGAACAATTGGTTGGCGTCACCGTATTGGATGCTAAGGCTACTATGATGTCGGGGTGAGGGCGATGGCCGTGCGCCGCGCCACCCGGTTCGGTGGGCATAGCGCATCGGACACATCGGGGCGACGCGGACACGGTTTTTCCGCGTCTCCCTGCCTTGTCCGTTGCTGTGGGGGGGGGGTGCGGTACGGAGACTGAACCACTGATAGACACTGATAGACACTGATAACACTGATCCCTGCCCCTCCGCCCCAGTGGGGTGGATCAGTGCGATCAGGGAGGGGTTCAGTGGGATCAGTGGTTCAGGCTTTCCGAATGAAAGGAGGCTTCGTTGGGCAAATACGACATCACGATGAAGCGTTTGAGCGCGGAGTTTGTGGAGGATTACGTGCGGTTTGCCTTGGGAAGACCGGCTTCGCACGCGGAGGTGTTGGAGGTAGCCGAGTTGGACAAGGAGTTGCCCTCGCTGATGCGGGAGGTGGACTTTGTAGCGAAGGTGGAGGCAGAAGGAGAGCGATTTGTGCTGTTGGTGGAGTTTCAGACCGCATGGGAAAACGACGTGCCTCAGCGGACGTTGGGGTATAGCTGGCGGGCTTATGAACGGTACGAGCTTCCGGTGTATCCTGTGGTAGTGGTGTTTCGGAAAAGTGGGGCGCTTCGGGATCGTTTAGACATTCGTGCGTTAGAGTTGGAGGTGCTCAAGTTCAGGTTTCGGGTGATCCCGGTATGGGAGTTGGATGGTGCGGAGATCGTGGCTCAGAAGTGGGCTGGGTTGTATCCCTTGTTGCCGTTGATGCCGTGGGAAGGGAAGTCGGATGAGACGGTATTGCGGGAGAGTCAGAATTTGGTGCTAAGTCAGATCGGAGAGAAAGAGCGTCGTGCGGATGCGTACGTAGCGTTGCGGGTATTGAGTGGGATGCGTCATCCGGTTTCGTTGGTGGATCAGATATTGAGGAGGAAAGAGATCATGGTGGAATCGTCGGTGTATCAAGAGATTCTGAAAGAAGGCAAGGTGATGGGATTGCAAGAGGGTAAAGTCCTGGGATTGCAAGAAGGGCAGGAGTCTCGATTGCGGGAAGATGTGTTGGAGGTATTGGAGGTGCGGTTTGGGCTGGTACCCTACCAAGTGGAGGAGCAGGTGAGTCGGCTTCGGGGACGAAAGATGTTGGAAGGCTTGCACCGAAAGGCGATCATGGTGGAAAACCTGGAGGCTTTTGGGGAAGTCCTCTCTGCCATGCGCTGAAGCCGCACGGTCCGGTGGGCATAGCGCACCGGACACAACGCGGACACGCGGACACCTCCTTTTGCGCCCCCTGCCTTGTCCGCTGCTGTGAGGGGTGAGGCGCGCGATCTGGGGCGTCCCCGGCGGGATCCGTGATTCGGATTCTCGGAGTGGTTTGCCTTGGGGAGGCCAGCTTCGCGCGTGGTGGAGTTGGACCAGGAGTTGCCCCCTCCTTGGGGATAGTCGGCGGGCAAGGCCACCGTCCTCATTTTTGCGTGCACGGGAACGCCTTCTTTTTCTTCGCGGGGTGTTCTCTGCGTCTCCGTGGTGAAGAAAACAGACAGAAAATGTCCCGGAGGTTTTGATGTCTATCACCAACGCCAAATCCAAAAAACATCCGCTCACCCCCGAAGAAGTCGTTGCCATCAAGGGCGTAAGCGATCCACTGCTGTCGCCCGACGGGAAGCGGGTGGTCTTCGTAGTGTCGGAGCCGGTGATGGAGGAGGAAGAGAGTCGGGCAAAGCAGAATGTGTGGATGGTTCCGACGGAGGGTGGCAAGGCAAGGCAGTTCACGTATGGGTCAAAGAAAGATTATTCCCCACGCTGGTCCCCGAATGGAAAGACCGTGGCGTTCCTGTCGGATCGCGAAGGGGACAAAGCGCAGGTGTGGCTGATCCCGCTGGATGGGGGAGAGGCGGAGCAACGGACGAAGGCCAAAGGAGGAGGGGTGAGTTTTCAGTGGGCGCCGGATGGTCGGCGGATCGCCTTTGTTTCACCCGATCCGGAGAGCGAGGAGGAGCAGCGACGGAAGCGGGCGAAGGACGATGCGGTGGTGGTGGATCGGGATGATTTCAAGCAACATCATCTGTGGCTGATCGGCGTGCGTGGCAAACGTCCTAAGCGATTGACGGAAGGGGCGTTCAGTATATCCGATCCTCAATGGTCGCCGGACGGGAAGCGGATCGCGCTGGTGGCGTCGCCGAGTCCACGGGCCGAGGATATGATGGAGCATAGCCGGATCCAAGTGCTCGATGTGCAAAGCCGGGAGATGCGGACGTTGACCTCCGAAGTACGGATGGCGACAGCGCCGCGCTGGTCCCCGGATGGACGGCGGATCGCATTTTTGGCGAATGCGCAGGGCGAAGGGCTTCCGAGGATGGATCTGTTTACGATCCCCTCCGAAGGGGGCGCGGCGAAGAATCTTACGGAGGCTTTTGACCGGAGTGAAGTGAACCCGATCTGGTCGAAGGATGGACGCACGATTTTTTTTGAGGCCGTGGATGGCGTGCGTCGGGGGCTGTTTTCGGTGCCGGTGGATGGCGGTCCGGTTCGGTCGGTCCTGGAGGGAGATCGGGTGATCACGGAGGCGGATTTGGCCGGAGACGGCGGGGCCTTTGTGTTTCTTTCCACCGATGCGGCCGCTCCTCCCGACGTGTGGTGGATGCGCTCGGATGGGAGCGGGATGCGGCGGTTGACCGGGATGAATCCCCGGATCGGGGAAATTGTGTTGGGGGAGACGCAGGTAGTGCGATGGACGAGTTCGGATGGTCTGGAAATCGAGGGGATGCTGATCCAGCCCGCCGGGTCAGGACCGCATCCGATGATTGTGGAGCCCCATGGAGGCCCGAGAGGCGCGCGCACGTTCGCGTTTAATGCAATGTGGAACTATTGGGTGGGCGCGGGATACGCGGTCTTTGCGCCCAATTTTCGGGGAAGCGATGGATACGGAATCCGCTTTGCTCAGGCCAACGTGGCCGATTGGGGCCAGGGGGATTACGCGGATATTATGACGGGCGTGGACTACCTCGTAAAGCTTGGGGGGGCCGATCCGGGCCGATTGGTCGTCTCCGGATG
>JAUWMS010000193.1 GCA_030613045.1 Candidatus Latescibacterota bacterium
GATCCGGACGATTGTGGTGAAGGACGGCAAAGCGTACGTCCAGGCTGGTGCGGGGATCGTGGCGGATTCCGATCCGGAGCGGGAGTTCGAGGAGACGGTGCATAAGGCGAGGGCGATGGTGCGGGCGATTGAGATGGCGGAACGGCATGGTGAATGGTGATTGGTTAATTGGTGATTGGTAAACCACTCACCCGCCACCACTCACCACTCACCAAAGAGGTTTTATCTTGATTCTAATGATTGACAATTACGATTCGTTCACGTATAATCTGGTGCAATATTTGGGAGAGCTTGGGGCCAAGCTTGAGGTGCATCGGAACGATAAAATCACATTAGAGAAGATCGAGGAAATGGTGCCGGAGCGGATCGTGATTTCGCCGGGGCCGTGTACGCCGAAGGAGGCGGGGATTTCCGTGGAGGTGATTCGACGTTTTGCGGGACGAATTCCGATTCTGGGCGTGTGTCTCGGGCATCAGTGCATGGGAGAAGCGTTCGGGGGAACGGTGGTGCGTGCGCCCTATCTGATGCACGGGAAGACGTCGGAGATCTTTCACGATGGCCGGACGATCTATGAGGGGATCGAAAGTCCGTTTGTGGCCACGCGCTATCATTCGCTGATCGTGGAGCGGAAAACGTTGCCGGATTGTTTTGAGATTTCGGCGGAGACAAAGGATGGGATCATTATGGGGTTGCGGCATAAGGATTGCAACATGGAAGGCGTGCAGTTTCATCCGGAGGCCATTTTGACGAAGTCGGGAAAACGGTTGTTGGGGAATTTTTTGAAACGTGAAACGTAAAAAAAAGACTCCACCACGGAATTTCACGGAAGTACACCGAAAGGGGTTTTTTCGTTTTATCCGTGTTTTTTTGCATTTATCCGTGGTTATCTTTTCGCTTTTTCCGTGGTTATCCGTGGTGAGATTCTCGGTGTTCTCAGCGGTCTCAGCGTGCTCTGCGGTAAAATATTCGAAGGAGGGTATCATGATTCGGGAGGCAATTTCGAAGGTATTGACGGGGATGGATTTGACGCGGGAGGAATCGGTTGAGGTGATGCAGGAGATTATGGGGGGAGAGGCCACGGATGCGCAGATCGCGGCGTTTCTGGTGGGCTTGCGCTCGAAGGGAGAAACGGTGGAGGAAATCGCGGGTTCCGCGGAGGTGATGCGGGAGAAGGCGACGCGGGTGCGGACGAAGCATAAGGTGGTTCTGGATACCTGCGGGACCGGAGGAGACGGGGCAGGCACGTTCAATATCTCGACGACGGCGGCGTTCGTGGTGGCCGGAGCGGGGATTTGCGTGGCAAAACACGGCAATCGCTCGGTGTCGTCTCAGTGCGGGTCCGCGGATGTGCTGAAGGCCTTGGGCGTGAATATCGAAATTTCGCCGGAGCAGGTGGGACGCTGTCTCGACGAGGTGGGGAGCGGTTTTTTGTTTGCGCCGATGCTGCACGGCGCGATGAAATATGCCATCGGGCCGAGGCGGGAAATCGGGGTGCGGACGATCTTCAATGTGCTGGGACCGCTGACGAATCCGGCCGGGGCGTCGCATCAGTTGATCGGAGTGTATAGCCGGGCGTTGACGCCAGTGATCGCGGAGGTCTTAAATTCGCTGGGCACGGAGCGGGCGATGGTGGTGCACGGTTCGGACGGGCTGGATGAGATCACGGTGACCGGGGAGAGTTTCTTGTCCATTTTGGTGGACGGCGAGGTGTGGAGTTCGAAGGTTTCGCCGGAGGAGCTTGGGTTTGAGCTGGCCGATCCGAAGACGCTTTTGGGCGGCACGGCTGAGGAAAACGCGCGGATTACACAGGATATATTAAGCGGCAGGGAACAGGGCCCCAAACGGGACGTGACGCTGTTGAACGCGGCCGCGGCGATCGTGGTGAGTGCGAAGGCGCACAATTTCGAGCAGGGAATCGAGATGGCACGGGAGGCGCTGGATTCGGGAGCGGCCCTCAAGAAGCTGGAGATGCTGAAGGCGGCAAGCCATTCGTGATTGGTGAGTGGTGAGTGGTGATTGGTGCCTCTTCTGGAGCCTCCCGAGAAAGAACAACCTTTCGTACGTATTGGAAGCGAATATGTCTACAAACGGAAACAAAGCCTGTCGTTTAATCAGCAGGACGGCGGATGCCGCCTATGGGGATCCCGGAGCCACGAGGATCGTCCGGGTCGGCGACGTGGCCGTCGGCGGGACACGGCCTGTGATCATTGCCGGGCCATGCGCGGTGGAAAGCCGGGAGCAGACCATGGAGATCGCGCGCGCGGTCCGGGAAGCCGGGTGTGATATGCTGCGGGGCGGCGCGTATAAGCCCCGAACCAGCCCGTACGACTTCCAGGGATTGGGAGAAGAAGGACTGAAAATTCTGTCCGAGGCAAAGGCCCGGACCGGCTTGCCCATTGTGACGGAAGTGATAGACACCCGGCAGGTGGCGCTCGTGGCCGCTTATGCCGATGTGCTTCAGATTGGATCGCGGAATATGCAGAATTTCCCCCTGTTGACGGAGGTGGGACGAACCGGCAAGCCGGTGCTTCTGAAGCGCGGTATCACGGCTACCTTGACGGAGTGGCTTTGCGCGGCGGAGTATATCGCCAAAGAGGGCAACCTAAATATCATCCTGTGCGAACGAGGCGTTCGGACCGCGATGAGTGGCCAGTACGACCGCTTCACCCTGGACCTGAACGTGATCGGGGCCGTCAAAGAGCAAACCTTTCTTCCGATCGTGGTGGATCCAAGCCACAGCAGCGGCGCCCGGAATCGGGTTCCGAATGCCGCCAAAGCAGGGATCGTCTGCGGCGCGCACGGCCTGATGATCGAGGTCATCGGGGAGCACACCGATCCTTCCACGATCCTATGCGACGGCGCCCAGGGCATCCGTCCTTCCATGTTGAGGCGCATACTCTCAGATCTCAGATAACGATTAGGTGCGCGTTTGTAATTTTCTGGACAAAATTATTTTCCAATTAGGAAACCAGGAAGCGAGGAGAAAAGCAATCCCTCCGCAATGTGCCATAGCCTTCTCCTGGTTTCCTGGATTCCTTATAAAAAACTTTCTGCGGGCTATGGTGTGATTTTATAACCTTATCTTTGCCACCTACTTACTTAGGATTTGTTGACCCAAACTGCGCCGCCCACCCACCAATCACCACTCACCAATCACCGTGGGGGTTGGAGGGAAAGGCTGAGGGGACGGGGACAACCAATCACGACTCACCACTCACCGGAAGGGTGGAGGGGAGGCGGAGAGCATGACCATTCTCGATGAAATTGCGGAATATAAGCGGACCTTTGTGGCGGAATGCCAGCGGCGTGTGCCGTTGGAGGAGATTCGGAGGCGCGCGGGAGAACGGGAGCCAACACGCGATTTCGCTGGGGCGCTGAGGGCTTCGGGAATGTCGGTGATTGCGGAGATCAAGCGACAATCGCCATCTAAGGGCGTGATCCGGACGGTCGTGGAGCCGGTGCAGGTGGCGCGTATTTATGAGACCAATGGCGCGCGGGCGATTTCAATCTTGACAGACGAGCAGTATTTCGGAGGAAGTCTAAAGGACTTTGGCGCGGTCCGGGATGCGGTAAATCTGCCGCTGTTGCGCAAAGAGTTCGTGGTGGACGCCTATCAGATCTATGAGGCGCGGGCCGCCGGTGCGGATGCGGTTTTGCTGATCGTTTCTCTCTTGACAGAGGGGACACTAATAGATTATATTAGCCTGACCGGAGAACTGGACTTGTCGGCATTGGTGGAGGTACATACGAGGGAGGAGTTGGACCAGGCCTTGAAAGCCGATGCCCGGATCATCGGCATCAATAACCGCAATCTCAAAACCTTCGAGACGAATCTGGAGACAACGTTCGATTTGGCGAGGGACATTCCGAAGGACCGAATTATCGTAAGCGAAAGCGGCATCCAGTCCGGAGCGGACATCGTTCGTTTACAAACGGCCGGCGTTGACGCAGTCTTAGTCGGCGAGGCGTTGATGAGAAAGGAGGACATCGGTAGGGCCTTGAGAACATTGATCGGAGTGGAGAGATCGGGCGGTGATCAGGCGCAATTCGATCCGGAAGTTGCGTGAAACGTAAAACGTGATGCGTGATGCGTGATGCGTGAAGTAAGGAGAAACATTCACAATTGTGAATTGTGAATTAATAATTGTTAACGCACACCGTGAAAAAGGGGTTCTCTGCGTTCTTTGCGCCTTTGCGGTGCGTATTCAACAGAGAGGAGAGAAAGATGGACGAGACGAAAATCCTGCTGAGCGAGAAGGACATGCCGACGCAGTGGTACAATATTCAGGCGGACTTGCCGTTTCAGATTCCGCCGCCGCTGCATCCCGGAACGGGACAGCCGATTGGGCCGGCGGATCTGGCGCCGCTGTTTCCGATGGAGTTGATCAAGCAGGAGGTCACCACGGAGCGTTGGATTGACATTCCCGAAGAGGTCCAGGATGTGTATAAGCTCTGGCGGCCCTCGCCGCTGTATCGGGCAAGGCGCTGGGAGAAGGCGCTGGATACGCCGGCGAAGATCTATTATAAGTGGGAGGGCGTGAGTCCTCCGGGGAGTCACAAGCCGAATACGGCGGTGCCGCAGGCATACTACAACAAGCAGGAGGGCACCAAGCGGATCGCCACGGAAACGGGCGCGGGGCAGTGGGGCAGCGCGCTGTCTTTCGCCTGCAACCTGTTCGACATCGAGTGCAAGGTGTATATGGTGCGGATCAGCTACGACCAGAAGCCGTACCGCCGAATTTTGATGGAGACCTGGGGCGGCAAGTGCGTGCCGAGTCCGAGTCCGGATACCCAGGCGGGCCGGGATATGCTGGCGAAGGATCCAGATTCCCCGGGGAGCCTGGGTCTTGCGATCAGCGAGGCCGTGGAGGATGCGGTTTCCAGGGACGACACGCATTACGCGTTGGGCAGCGTGTTAAATCACGTGATGCTGCATCAGACCGTGATCGGACAGGAAACGAAAAAACAATTGGAGATGGCCGGTGATTATCCGGATATTCTGATCGGATGCGTGGGCGGAGGAAGCAATTTTGCCGGATTCTTCCTGCCTTTCGTGAAGGATAAGTTGGACGGAAAGCCGACGCGGATTATCTGTGTGGAGCCGCAGGCTTGTCCGACACTGAGCCGCGCACCGTATGCGTACGATTTCGGGGACGTGGCGGGTCTGACGCCGCTGCTCAAAATGTACACGCTGGGGCACGGATTCATCCCGCCTCCGATCCACGCGGGCGGACTGCGCTATCATGGGATGGCGCCGATTATCTGTGCGCTTTACAATCACAAGTTGTTGGAAGCGGTCGCGCTGCACCAGAACGAGGTCTTCGAGGCGGCGATCAGTTTTGCCCGTGCGGAGGGCTTCGTGGTCGCGCCGGAGACGGCTCACGCGGTGAAGACGACGATGGACGAGGCGCTCAAGTGCAAAGAATCGGGCGAGGCGAAGGTCATTGTCTTCAATAATAGTGGGCACGGTCACTTTGATCTGGCCTCGTACGAGCGGTATCTGTCGGGTGGTCTGAAGGATTATAGCTATCCGGAGGAGAAAATCCAGGAGGCGTTGGAGAGTCTGCCGAAGGTGTCGAGCTAAGTCGCTCAAAACCTCCCGCGGGTTTCGGCAACCCGCGGGAGGTTGTTCATTTTGGAGAGAAGGTGTGTCTATGACTTCGGAAGGGAATCGGATGAAGCTTCGACCGTATCACCCGCCGTACATTTTAGGCTATTTGGGCTTGTGGCCGGATGTCAAGATGCGGCCTGCGATGCGGTACGCTGTTGAGCGGGTGAAGGATGGTGGGCCCGAGTTGGAGATCGAGTTGGTGGAGGGGTACGACGATATTTGCCTGCACTGCCGGGATTTGGAGGAGGATCCGGCGGGGTCGGTCTGGGGAGCGGGACATAG
>JAUWMS010000282.1 GCA_030613045.1 Candidatus Latescibacterota bacterium
TGCTCTGGCGCGATCTGCACGTCAGGGATGTTCAGAATATCTCCGGGAAACCGAAAACCCGGAATGTGCGCATAGACATCATCGTGGAGGGCGTGACGGAAGATAAGCCCTGGACGTGCGGGCTGGAGTTCGATTACGCCAATGAGGAGTCTTTCTACTGCCGTCCGCTTCGGCTCTCGAACGAGAAAAACCCGGATCGAATGTCTGTCCCGGATGAGGCGGAAAAGGTGCGGATTGCATATCTGCCTCCGATGTCGGGTGTGGCCGCGAATGAGCCCCGGCTGGCTCCCGGCGCCATCCATGTGCGTGTGGGCGAGGGAAGGACCGCCGAAGTGCTTCGCAATCTCTGTTATAAAATTTGTGAGGAAAACCGGGAAGACTGGGGGAAGATCGTCGGCTACATTCAATCCTTGTTCGGTGTGGAATTGGAAGGCCCGGAATACATCGCCGAACGCGGCGAGATCACGATGGGATATAGGGAAAAAGGCACGCTTTTGGATCTCTCTTCCTCAGGCAGAGGCCTTCAGCAAACCCTTCTCATTCTGGCCTATATGTACGCCAATCCGAACACCGTGCTCCTGTTGGACGAACCCGACGCGCACCTGGAAATTCTCCGGCAGCGGCAGATCTATCAAATGCTCATTGACGTGGGGGGCAAGAGCGGCAGTCAATTGATCATAGCGAGTCACTCAGAGGTTTTGCTCAATGAAGCGGCGGATCGGGACGTAGTCGTGGCGTTCGTGGGGAAGCCGCATAGAATAGATGACCGCGGCAGTCAGGTTCGGAAGGCTTTGCGGGAGATTGGATTTGAACACTACTACCTTGCCGAGCAAACCGGATGGGTGCTTTATCTCGAAGGCGCGACCGATCTGGCGATCCTTCGATCCTTTGCGGAGACATTGGATCACCAGGAGGCTCTGAAAGCGCTGGAGCGCCCCTTCGTGCGTTACGTGGGCAATAAACCGAGCGAGGTTCAAAAGCATTTCTACGGGGTACGCGAGGCCGTTCCCGATCTCAAGGGCATTGCGATCTTCGACCGCCTGGACCGGAGTCTTCCCGAAGACCTTGGGGCAAAGGGCATGATATGGAACCGCCGTGAAATCGAGAACTATCTGTGCTATCCGGAAACGCTCGAAGCTTATGCCCGGGCTATTGTTGATGAGGACCTTCCCGGACCGCTTTTTGCCTTTCCCGAATCGAAACGGCGCGTAGAGGCCATGCAAGCCTCCATCCGGGAGGTCCGGCAAACGCTCGAAACGCCCGGAAAAGGCTCCCCATGGGACCCCGACACCAAGGTCAGCGATGTTTTCCTCACCCCGCTTTTTGAGAAGTACTTCAAAAAACTGGGACTGCTCAATGTGATGGCAAAGAAGAATTTTCACGAGCTGGCCCGTTTTGTGCCGAAAGACAAAATGGATCCGGAACTCAAAGAGAAGCTGGATGCCATCGTCGAAGTGGCTCATAGCGCCCGGCCTGTTTCTGGATAAGGATTGAGATCCAAGAGCCTTCCCGTCAGGGATCGCGCGAGGGGGGAATAAGCGGAGCGTAAAGTCCCAGACCGACAAGCCCTGAACGCCCCAGATGGTGCAGGGGATCACACATCCAGACAGCCGATGCCACAAAACGACGAAAGCCCGTCATCAGCGGCTACACTGAGTAAACGGGCTTTCAAATCGAATCGGAGTCAGGCAAGGCTTTTTCCATTTCCCTCCCTGAGCATTTTGTAGGCGAATCATCCAGGTTTTGACCTCCTCCGGTATGTGGTGGACTAAGCAGGAACGAGCGACCAGAAGCTCATAACGAGGACTATCGAACCGATCATCATCAGAATGTCCGTGAGAAGCGTTCCCTTTTTCATTGTGTTCACCTCCTTTGATTTTCAGCGTTGATCGAAGAAATTGACTTATGGTGCTTCGAGACCATCCAGGTTTTGATCTCCTACCGGCATGCGGTGGACTAAGCAGGCACGAGCGCCCAGAAGCTCATGACGAGGACTATCGAACCGATTGCCATCAGAATGTCCGTGAGAAGCGTTCCCTTTTTCATTGTGTTCACCTCCTTTGGTTTTTATCAGCGAACGAGCACATCAGCTTATCATCATTCGAGATTATCAATGCACTTCGCCCTGTAGTATAGCAAATGGTGTGCCAGGAAGTCCGGATTTTTTTGATGAATGACTACCATCAGGTTATGGGACTTTTGCTTCCTTTGTCGGGTGAGCTGCTGCCTTTTCCTGTGTCGCTTTCGACCTCCGACTGTGTCATTTCTACGCACCCTCTTCGGGGATGATACGAGACGGGTACCCGATGTTCGGGAAGGCGCCGCATCATGCTCCGCGTTCGTTACTCAGATTCATCCGCCCCGACTTTGGCGGATAGTTCTACCGAACAGCCCTGTCGCTCCACCCAACCCCAAACATCGAAAGAGATCCTTTATGAAAATTACCAAAATTGAAACGATTCAAGCACCGGAACACAGTTCCCTCCTCTGGGTGCGCATCCACACGGACGAAGGCCCCATCGGCCTCGGAGAGACCTATCCGCTCGTCGAGCCGGTCAAAGCGCTCATCGATCAGGTGTTCGGTCCGGGCTATCTTTTGGGCAAGGATCCCCTGCGGATCGAAGCGCACTGGCGCGCGATGTTCGACCGCTGCAACTACGCGGGCTGGTCCGGAGCGGAGATGCGGGCGATCAGCGCCATAGACCTCGCGCTCTGGGATATCCTGGGCCAGCAGACGGGACAGCCCATTTACCAGCTTCTCGGCGGAAAATGCCGCGATCAGATTCGGATTTACAATACCTGCGGCCCGTACCAACATTTTGACTTCCTGAAAAACGCGGACGAATACGCCCAGTACCTGCTCGATACCGGCATCCAGGCCATGAAAATCTGGCCGTTCGACGGGTACGCCCGGGAAAGCCATGGACACTATCTCAGCCCAGGGGAGTTGAAAAAGGCGCTGGAACCGGTGCGCAAAGTCCGGAAGGCGGTGGGGGATGCGATGGATCTCGCCATCGAATTCCATGGCCACTGGAGCCTGAACTGCGCGGTCCGCATCGCTCAGGCGTTGGAGGAATACGAGGTCATGTGGTTAGAGGACATGATGCAGCCGGATAATCTGGACGCGTACGAGCACCTGTCCAAAGCCACCCGGCTGCCGCTCATCCTCAGCGAACGGCTTTTAACGCGCTACCAGTTCCTGCCCGTGATGCAGCGCGGAATCGCCCGGATCGTCAATCCGGACGTGGAGTGGTGCGGCGGCATCTCCGAGGGCAAGAAGATCGCCACGATGGCCGAGGCGTATCAACTCCCGGTGGCCTTTCACAACTACGGTGGGCCGATCCTGAATTTCGCCTCCGCCCATGTCGCGGCCAGCACGCCCAATATGATGATGCTCGAAACCGGGCGGAACCTCTTGGCCAACTGGGAAGATGCGGTGATTACCCGGCCCGTGGTCATCGAAGACGGGCGCATGACGCTGCCGGAGGGACCCGGAATGGGCACGGCCCTGCGGGAGGATTTTCTCAAGCGGGACGATCTCGTCGTTGGAACCATAGGTAGGTGAGCGAAATTAAATGGAACCATTTCACCGCGGAGCACGCGGAGATCGCAGAGGGGAAGAATAGATTGAGGTTGAGAAGGCGGGTCTGGGTAGTCTCAATTTTAATCTCAATCTTTTTTGTTGCATCGGGATTTTGTAATCCCGATGCTCGCCTTCAGCCTTGTGGAATCACTGGTTCGGGAAAACAATTTTCCAGGCATAAGATGTTTCGTCAAGAGGACACCTGGGACCCTACGGGAGGGATTGATCATGGGCTATAAAACAATCGTAAAAACCCAGCGCTTATACAGCGCGGGCAGCACCATTGTCGAAGAAGGGGACAGCGATCAAGAGATGTTCATTCTCAACGAGGGCAAATTGGGGGTGTTTAAGGCCGGGGAGCGGATCGCTCAAATCGAGGAGGAGGGGGTTTTCTTCGGCGAGATGTGCGAGATATTGGGAGAGCCCCGGACGGCCACGGTGAAAGCGTTGGACGATTGCCTCGTTACCGTGTACACCGGCGGGCTGGATCGGATCGTGCGGGAGTTTCCCACGATCGCCAAAAAACTGATAGAGACCTTGGCCGAACGGCTCAAGCATACGAGCGACCAATTCTATGTCTTTAAGGTGGGGACCTCTCAAAGCGCGTAAGCCCGCAAAACGGGGGAATGAGGCATACCGACTAACCCTCTCCTTTTCTCTGGCCCGGCGGGAAAGGAATGACAAATCCCAGAACTCGAATGACAAAGGAAATCCAAAGGCCAAAGCTCAAAGGCGAAGCCTGTGACATTCAGATGGGTGAAGTGACGCGCTTTTTTGACATTTGGACGTTGAGCCTTCGGCGTGAGCCTCAGTCGAACGCTTGATCTGACACTTTGGTTTTGATATTTGACCTTTCTGGTGAACACGTTGCTGAACTCCAGCAACGTCCGGTGATTTTTCCCGTATTTTTCGGAACCGCTATTTTCTAATTGCCGCCCACCAATCACCGATCACCACTCACCACTCACCAATAACCAAAGGCCACCCGTGCATATATTCTGGCGTATCCTGAATCAAGCGAAACATTTCTGGCCCGCTCTTTTGGGCTCGATGTCCTGCGCGGCCCTGTTCGCCTTCCTGAGCAGTGCGGGCGTGTGGATGATGGTGCCCTTCCTGGAAAGTATTTTCTACACGGAACAGGAAGCCGCCGTCGTGCAAGCCCCATCCGTTTCTCGCATGCTCTCCGCCGGGGTCTCCGAAACGCCCGAGAAAGGTCCCGGCCCGCTGGATCGCTGGAAGGGGCG
>JAUWMS010000279.1 GCA_030613045.1 Candidatus Latescibacterota bacterium
GGCTGTTGTATGCTGTGTTCTTGGCCATATGTGATTCCTGCGTGGGGGCTATGGATCCATTCCCATCGCGAATATCTCTTCCTTCCAGTCTGGGTGCTTCTTGGCGCAGTCTTCACACACGTAGTAAGTCTCCATATCATCTACATGCATCTTCTGCTTTGGGAGCTCCTTGTTGCAGTAGTAGCAGGTCTCGGTTTCATAGCGTAGTGTCGATATTACCTTATCAGAAATGGTCAGAACTCTCTGTGCTTCATCCATGGTTACCTTGTAATCTGTATGAGCAGATTTGTTGCGAAGAATCCGAACGAAGTCCAACTGCTCGAAGAGACTCTCACGGAGAATGCCATTTGACTTTGCGTATTCAATGGCCCTAATGCCCACTGGAGGCTTTCGAGTATAGCCGCTTATCATAAGAGCCCTTGAGATTGACGCCTCAATTGCTCTCCAAACCTCAATCACCACCATTTCGTAGTAACCATCATCAAAGAGCGACTTCGCACGTGAAAGTACTCTGTTTTCCGTGTGTGCGAGTTGCTCAACTTTCTCTGCTTTGTCCCGATTTCTGAAGATCCTGAAAATGAAGGCACTCAAGATATTTGCTACAATCCCGGCAACGGCTGACAGTAGAATCTCAAGACCCCTTGTGAAACCTGGTGCCTTGAGAACCCTGTCCACAAGCAGTGACAATAGAGAAACCAAGTACAAAGCGATGTAGAAGGGCGGCACGAGAAGTGCCAGTGCATAGATCCAATGACCAGCATTTCTGGCAAGCTCAAATTGTGATTTGCTGCTCAGTAAAGTAAGCGCATAGAAGTAGACGGAGACACCGAGAAGAATGGACAAAGCTAGGAATGCCCATTTGATTGAGATCTTGAATCCAAAGAGTGTGTATCCGATAGACAGATACGGTGTTACAATCGGCGTTACCGCAAAGACTGCGCCGAGAAGCGCTAAAGCAAACCCAATTTTCAGTTTGGTGAATTCATTCATAAGACATCACATATAAGATCGCTATTAAGCTTCTCAAATGCCCCCACGCTCAGAATCGGCCAAGAAAATTGCACACAACTAGAATTTGGACACGAAGTACGCCCACCATCCGATAGACGCACTCCTCAATTTGAACTAAGATATATGCTGTATAGGAAAAGTCAAGAGTTTTCTGCGGCACACAAAAAAGGCTGCGGTTCTTTCAAAAACCGCAGCCTGAGTATTTTTGCTCACTTTGTTGACGTTCGCCATTTACCTCAGCAGCACCATTTTCCTTGTCTGCACGCCTCCATGATCCCCGATTAAACGCATTAGATACACGCCGCTGGAGACTTCCCGGCCCGTCTCGTTCCTTCCGTCCCAGACAACCCGATGATTCCCCGACGCGATCTCCGCCTTCACCAAGTTCCTCACTTTTTGCCCAAGGAGATCATAGACTCCCAACCTCACCGATGTGGGCTGAGTCAGACTGAAACGGATGACCGTCCGGGCATTGAAGGGGTTTGGATAATTCGGCAAGAGTCGGAAGGCACCCGGCGTGTTCCGGTCTTTTTGCTCCTCCTCGACGTCGGCAAGCCCCTCTCCGATCCGATAGGTCCGGTCCCCGAAGCGCACGATCACGTTCTTGCCGATGGCGAAGTAGCGGCCCAATCCCGGATGCTTCGACAGGAGCGCAAAGTAGGTTTCGTCTCCGTAGGGCACGTCCACCGTCGGCTCTTCCTCGACGGCGCTGTCCCGCCAGAATTCGTCCCGCAGGAAGAAGGTTTTGTTGCCTATGTATTTCACGCCTTCCGATTGCACTTGATCGGAGGTCCAGGCTCCGCCATAGCCCCGGATGGCCTCGGATGCGAACACCGCGTCGGCGCCCTCCTGGTTTTTCGTCAGCGCGTCGAAGGTTCCGGGCTCAATGGGTTCGTCTTCCAAAATCAGAAAGGCGGTGTAGGGCGTGATCACGCCGTATTGCCTGCTCAGCGCGATGACCTCATCCACCAATTCCTGATTCGTTCCGTTCAGCCGGATCTGATCCAGCTGATAGCCGATCTTGCGCGTGGCCCACAGCCGGGGCAGGAATTCGTGCGCGGTGGATTCGGAGGGAAAGGCGGCTTCGTACGTGAACTGATGGGGCGTGTCGTTCACCTCTCCGGAGAGCACGATCGTGGCATCGCCCGCGCCCTTGAAGCGGCCCAGTTGGACGATCTGCGATCCCTGGAATAGATCCGGAAGTTCGGGAGGATACACGTCCTCCATGCTTATGCCGTCAAAGCGCAAGTTCAGATCGGAGAGCACCGGCATGCTGATTTTGTTGTAGAAGGACGAGACCTCCGTCTCGATGTCCTCCTCCGGCAGGACATAGTCGGAAGCGCCGTGATGCTCCGAGGACAGGCGATCCAACAGGTGCGTGTTCACGTTGTACCCCACGCCGAAGACGAAGATCCGCGCATTGCCCTGATTGGCGTCCCGCGTGCGCTGGAGGATCTCTGCGTGATCCGTCACTTCGACGGTGGGCTTTCCGTCCGTGAGGAAGAGGATCATGTTGGTCCATTCGTCGTTCGATGCAAAGGCCAGTGCCTGCTGGAGGGCGCGGGCGATGTTCGTGCCGCCACCCACGGTCAGCTTATCCACGTACTGAATGGCGGATGCAATGTTTTCCTCGGTGGCGTCCAACGGCGTTTCGGAAAACACCGACACCGTAGTTGCGTAATTTACGACATTGAATTGATCTCCTTCGTTCAGGTTGCGGAGGACGTATTTCAGAGCTTCCCGCGCCTGCCTGAATTTCTCACCGAGCATACTTCCGGAGGTGTCCAATGTGAAGATCACCCTTTTGCGCACCACGTCCGAGGGGTCCACCTCGACCTTCGGGGAGGCGAGGAGCAGGTAGAAGCCGTCCTGATCCAGTTCCCGATAGGTCAACAGGTTCAGGCCGATGTCCTCGTCGGAAAGGGTGTAGTAGAGGACGAAGTCCCGATCCGGCTTCGCGTTCTCCTCCGCGTAGATGACAGTGGCGTGGGTTTCGTCCTCCCGCTCCACGGAGATTTCGTGCGAGGGAGAGTAGATGCTCTTGATAGGCCGGGACGCGGAGAGCCGCACGGTCACGGATACGTCCTCGAGCGGTTTGGAGGAGAATTTCTCCGTATTCAGGGGATAGAGATAGCGGCACAGTCCGTTCTCCCGTTGGATGATCTCGTCGTACGAAAGCTCGACGCGTTTCTCTTCTCCGGCCAAGAACGGGAAAATGCGCGCCCGCCACGTATTCCGGCCCGCATACTCCAAAAGCGCGGGATCGCGTTGCTTGCGCACAATGTCTTCGTAGATCTTTCGAGCCTCGTTGGCCTCTAATATCTCCGCGTTCAGCGGCTCTCCGTCCACGTGCATCGTGAACGCCGACATGCTCGCGCCCTCCGGCACGGGGAACACATACGTGCCCTCGACGTTGTCCCATTTGGATTCGTTTCGGAACACTTGGTCAATGTGCGTGGTGGCGACTTGCTCCTCGATTTCCACGGTTACCCGGTGATACTTGATGGCGAGCGGCACCCAGGGCTCCGGGAGGAGGATGCCGTCGGCGAAGGAGAGGGAGGGGAGGAGGAGGGCGGTTAAGATCAAGAGTTTTCTCATTTCGATTACCTCCGATCTAGGAAACGTGAAGCTTGGTGGCTGGGGCTGCGATTTCGGATTTCGGATTGCGGATTTCGGATTGAAAACCTGCAATCCGCGATCACCGATCACCAATCACCATTCACCACTCACCGGTTTTCACTCCGGTCTAATGATGAAGGAGAAGGTATAGGGCGTCAGCTTGGACCCATAGGAATCCACCGCGGTGTCGTCCAACGTGATCGTGTATTTGGTATTCGGGATCAGTTTCTCCGAAGGGGTGAACTCGATTTTGTGCTTCTCGATGACCCAACGGCTCCCACCCGAATAGTATTCTTTGCGTTGCATGAACTCGAAACGGCCGGAGGCTTCGGGTTCGATCCGGAAGGCGTCCTCCACCGAGGCTTTGGACATCCAGGAGTTGAACCAGCATTCTATTCGGGGCTGCGGATCCACGAAAAGCGCGCCGTTTGCGGGGAGGGTATGCACCACCTGAACCGTCTCGGTGATGAAGGAAAACACGAAGTCCTCGCCGAGCGGCTCTCCGTCTAAGTCTTCGGCCGCGCCACTGATGCGGATCGTGTAGGTTGTATCGGCCATGAGCAGTCCGCCGGTCCAGATGGTCAACTGGTTGCCCTCCGGCCAGATCAGAATGGGATCGGTGTCCGGGGAGATGGTGAAATGTTCCTCCACGGAAGCTGGATCCATCCGTCTCGGGAAGGCGATCCGGATGCCGGTCGGTCGGATCGGGGCCACGTTCCTCTGGCCGTCGTACGGATCACTCTGGATGCAGGGCAGGGAAGAAGCAGCCTGGATGGTGCGGAATGAAAACGCAAGGGGAACCTCGAGCGGCGTTCCCGCGGTGTCGCAGGCTGTTGTGGAGAGCGTGATGTGATACGTGGTATCCGGAAAGGAACTTTTGGGCGAGAAGTCGAAGATGAAGGAATGGACGTGGCTGTACGTGGTGATCTGCGCGCCTTCGGGAGTATATTCGGGGGTGCTCGAATCGGATGTCCATTCATACTTACGTGGCGTGTAGCGCGATTCGGTGTATTGATTCCATTGAAAGCGGCCTTCCACGTCCGGGGAGATCGAAAGGGCGTTCTCTATGCTCGCCCGGTCCATCTCCGTTGAAAACCGGATGGAGATGAAGAGGTTGGACGAGTTATCCGCCTTGATCAGCACCACTTCGGCATCGTCCGTGGGGGTGTAGGAGGACACGATATTGGGCGTTTTCGAGAGGGAAATCTCTCC
>JAUWMS010000115.1 GCA_030613045.1 Candidatus Latescibacterota bacterium
ACCGTCCATGATTCAGAAATGTACGTGGATGTCAACGTTGGCGAGATTCGGCTCAAACATCTGGGAAATGCCCCCTTCGAGAAGCTAATCGTGGACGGAGGCATCGGCGAACTGACGGCCGATTTCAGCGGGGAGATCAACCGGAAGCGTTGGGCTAAGCTCGATATGGAGATAGGTGAGATCAGGGTGGTTCTGCCCCGGGATGTGGGAGTGAAGTTGAAGGTCTCCCGATCTCCGCTCTCTTCCATTTCAGTGAGTGGATTGTCCAAAGAATCCGGCAGGGTTTATTACAGCGATAACTATGGAGAAACCGAGGGCGAGTTGAACATCGAGATCAGTATGGGCATCGGTTCGGTGGACGTGGTGAAGAGAAAGTAACCATTGCCCCAGGCGATCATTACAACCGATTCCCGCGACCAACCGATGATTACTGACTGCGCCCACTCAGCACTCGCCAATCACAAATCACCACACAAAGGAGGTGATGTAACGTGCCTTTCGGACCAGGATTTCCATTCGATGATGGCCTAGCCATCTTCGGGATATTCTTTCTCCCATTCATCACCGTAGGCTTTATCGCCTGGCTCATCGCAAGAGCAAGGTCGAGACGGAGAGCATGGGAACACGAGGAGAAGATGGCGATGCTTAGAAAAGAAGGGTATGCTCCTCCTGAACCGGTTTTGCAGGTGGAGAAAACCTACAACCTGGACAAGACCCTTTTGGCCGGTATCATAATCGCCGCCATCGGGCTGATGTGGATATTCCACTCGTTTGGCGTCTTTCTGATCCTGCTGGGCCTCGGCTTAATAGGTCTTTACTTTGTGCCGCGCAAAAGGGAGATCTCTCAAAGAGGCAGGGACCGATTCTTCATAAGCGGGATTATCATAGCTTCCATCGGAGCTATGGGGTATTTCGACTCTTTTGGCCTTTTTCTTCTTCTGTTGGGATCGGGACTGGTGGGATTCTATTTTCTCTCCCGCAGAAAAGAGCCTCAAGCGCAGCCGTCAGAGCCAGAGGGAGCAGTAAAATCCGCAGAGGAAGAACAGCCGGGTCAAGAGGGATAAAAGTGAAATTTCAGAGACTCACCGCGGAGACGCAGAGATCGCGGAGGACACCCCATTTTGGGCGCTGTGTTCTTTGCGTTTCCGCGGTTGGGTTGTCTGTCTTTAAGACCCTCTGCTTTCCTTCGTATGGATAAGGAGAACCGAAAAATGAGACGCAGCATACTTCTCGTGCTTGGCACGATGGCGCTCATCGTCTCCTCTGCGGCTTTTGGGGAGACCGAGAGCATCCACGAGGAAATCCCCTGGAAGGGGGAGAAACTCGTGGAGGTAGAGATTGACTTCGGCGCCGGCGATCTGACACTGAGCGCCGGTTCAGCGGATCTCTTGCTCGACGCGGATATTGAAACCGACGAGGACGCGCTCCGACCGGAAATCCATTACCGGGTGCAGGACGGCGTCGGGAAGCTCCGGCTGAAAATCGAGAAAAGGGAGCGCCATCACTGGCGTTGGCCCCGGCGCAGCCGTTGGAATCTTCGATTCAGCGATAAGGTACGCCTGACCTTCAAGATCAACGTGGGCGCCAACAAGGGACGTCTGGATTTTACAGGCCTCCGCGTCCGGAATCTGGAGATCAATGCCGGGGCCAGCTCCACAGAGATCCTCTTCAGCAAGCCAAACCCAGAGATATTGGAGCACATCGAGATCAATGCAGGGGCAGCCAGAGTCCGAGCCAAAGGGCTTGGGAACGCGAACTTCCAAAGGTTGACCTTCGAGGGCGGCGTGGGCTTCTATACGCTGGATTTCAGGGGAAAGCTGAATCGTGAGGCCGACGTGGACATCTCTATGGGCGTGGCCCAGTTGACGATGCTGATCCCCGAAGATGTGGGGGCCAGAATCAAAAAGGAGGCTCCCTTAACCGCCTTTTGGGCGAACGGCTTTAAGATGGAGGATGGATACTACGTCAACGACAGCTTCGGCAGGACGAAAGGAACGTTGACTATCACGGTGGAAGGCGGGCTGGGAAGCATCAATGTGGAGACGGTGGAGTAATCGCTGACCACGGACTACACGGATTACCCCAAATTTCCTGCGGAGATCGCAAAGGCCACGGAGAATCCCTCGATTTTTTTTGTTTTCTCTGCGCACTCTGCGTGCTCTGCGGTAAAAGTCTTTCGCTGCAAAAAAGGATAACCTATGTACAGCCTCAAACTCCTCTCCCAGTTTCTCCGCGACATGCGGACTCAGAAACTCCGCACACTCCTGACCCTGTTCGGCATCATCTGGGGGACGGTGGCGGTCGTGCTGCTGTTGGCTTTCGGAGTCGGGCTGCACCGATTCTCCCTCAAGGCCATGCACGGGATGGGGGAACGCATCGTAATCCTGTGGCCCCAGCGCACCACCAAGCCTTATCAAGGCATGGGGATCGGGCGTCCCATCCGATTCACGGAGGAAGACGCC
Organism: Candidatus Latescibacterota bacterium; assembly: GCA_030613045.1. Classification (GTDB taxonomy): domain Bacteria; phylum Latescibacterota; class 4484-107; order 4484-107; family 4484-107; genus 4484-107. The sequence continues at coordinate 2,463 of JAUWMS010000115.1, forward strand.
TGGGTCCTGGATCGGGAGATCCCGGAAATGGAGATCGCATCCCCCGAATACATCCGATGGGGCGTCAAGCTGAAATATGGGAAGCATATCAGCAACATCAGCATTTCAGGGGTCTATCCCGCTTACGAGGATCTGAGGAACACCTTCCCTCAGAAAGGGGGGCGATTCATCAATTCCTCGGATATTGAACGGAGACGGCGGGTGATTTTCCTCGGCGACGAGGTGAAGGAAAAACTCTTCAAAAAGGAAGAGGCCGTGGGGAAACGGATCACGCTCAACGGGGTGCCGTTTCTAATCGTGGGTGTGCTCGAAAAGAAGACCCAGAATTCCTCCTACTCCACCCACGACGCGAGCAAGGGATTCATCGTGGCGACCACGCTCGCCACGATGTTTGGGCACAGGAATCTCAGCAACATCCTGTACCGTCCGAAGAAGACCATCGCCTCCGAAAAGATCAATAAAAAGGTGTATCAGGTTCTGGGGAAAAAACACCGTTTCGATCCGGAGGACAAGGACGTCCTCTCGATGTGGGATACTACGGAGATGGACAAGTTCCTCTTTTATTTCTCCCTCGGCCTGAATCTGCTGTTGGGCGTCGGCGGCGTGTTCACGCTCATCGTCGGCGGCATCGGGGTCGCTAACATTATGTACGTCGTGGTGCGGGAGCGCACCCGGGAGATCGGCATCAAAATGGCCATTGGAGCCAAAAGCCGCCACATCCTCTTTCAGTTCATCCTGGAGACCCTCTTCATCGTCACGATGGGCGGAGCCATCGGCTTCGGATTTTCATGGGGCATCGTGAAGATCGCCTCCTTTCTGCCCATCCAGAAATACATCGGCACGCCGACGATCTCTCCGCTCGTGGCCGGGGCGACTGTTCTCGTGCTGGGACTCGTCGGACTTCTCGCGGGCTATTTCCCCGCTCGAAAAGCCGCGAATTTAGATCCCGTGCAATCCTTAGGATATTAGGCAATAGGCAACAGGCAACAGGCAATAGGCATTCGGCAATAGGCATTCGGGTTGAGGAGGAATAGGACGTAGCGGTTGGAAAAACGGCCTATTGGTTACGCCGGACCATTAAAAGCTTGATTTTCTGTGAAAAATTTCGTAAAATTACACTCTGTCAGAAGACTTGGATCCACAGTTGCCAATTGCCAATTGCCAATTGCCGGTTGCCGGTTGCCGGTTGCTGGTTGCCGAATGCCTGGAGGTTGCAATGATCCATCTGACCGACATCAAAAAAATCTACAAAATGGGCGAAGTGAACGTGCCCGCGTTGAAAGGGCTTACGCTCACCGTGAAAGAGTGCGAGTACATCGCGATCTTAGGCCCATCGGGTTCGGGCAAATCCACGCTGATGCACATTATGGGATGTCTCGATACGCCCACGGAAGGACACTATCAGTTGGAAGGCCGGGACGTGGGATCCCTCAACCGCAATCGTTTGGCGGAAATTCGGAACGAGAAGATCGGATTCGTGTTTCAGAGCTTCAATCTCCTCCCCTACGCCACGGCCCTCGAAAACGTGGAACTACCGATGATCTATGGAAAAATGCGAGCTAAGGAGAGAAGGAGACGGGCCGAAGAGCTGTTGGCGCTGGTGGGATTGGGAGACCGGACCCGGCATCGTCCCACCGAGCTTTCCGGGGGCGAGCGTCAGCGGGTCGCCATAGCGAGAGCCTTGGCCAACGATCCCACGATCATCCTGGCCGACGAACCCACCGGCAACTTAGACTCCCGCTCCGGCGCGGAGATCATCCGGCTTTTCAATCGGCTTCAGGAACAGGCGCACACGGTGATCATCGTGACTCACGATGTGGGCATCGCGGAGCACGCACAGCGGATCGTTCGACTGTTAGACGGCGTGATCGTGGAAGATACTAACGTGAATAACCTCCCGCAGGTTCAAAACCTGCGGGAGGTTCAAAAAGAGGAGAAGATATGACCGGACGCATCGTACTCATCATCGGATTGCTGTTTCCCGCGTGGAGTGTTGCCCAGGAGGTTCAGACGCTGAATATGGAGAAGTGCCTCGAGATCGCTTTCGAGCACAATGCGGACATCATCGCCGCCGGACTGGACGAGGAACGCTCGGAGGTGGACCTGCGGACCTCCCTCGGGCGATTTCTCCCCTCCTTCGATTCCCGATTCAGCGTGAGCATGCAGGATAAGGATCGCGTGTCCCTGAGCAAAATTCGGGGTCTGGTAAACACCAACAAAAGCTACAGCTTCGACCTTTCCGCAAGCTACAGTCTCTTCAACGGCTGCGGAGACCGGGCGAGCTATCGGGCCAGTCAGCGCGTCCGAAAAGCCCGCAAGCTGACCCGCGAGCGGACGAAGGAGGAGATTGCGCTCTTGGTGATTCAGCGGTATCTCGCCTGCCTGAGAGCCGATCAGTTCGTAAGGATCGGCAGGGATGCTTTGGAACGGAGCAAGGCGCAGCTTGAAAAAATGGAGGTCATGCTTCAAGTGGGCACGGTCCCGAAAGCGGACGTGATGAAACAGAAAGTTCAGTTTGGAAACGACCGGCTCTCCCTGATCCAATCCGGGATCGAATCCGTGCGCGCCCGCACCGCTCTGTTTGCGGTCCTGGGAATCGAGGCTATTCCCGAAGCGATCCGATTGGAGGAAGTGGTCATTGAACCCACCGAGGAGAAGATCACGTTCGAGGAAGCCCTGCATACCGCGAGGACGCACCGAAAGGATCTGGCGTCCCTAAGTTATTTATCCGAGGCCGCCGCCGAACAACGCACAGCCGCCCGAAGCGGTCTTTATCCGAGTTTGAGTGCATCCGCCAGCTATAGCTTCTGGGACGTGGCCTTCCCAAGATCGTTCAGGGACGTGGACAAAATTGACGGCCTCAGCTACGGTCTCACCCTCCGCATTCCCATCTTCGACCGGTGGCAGACGCGCTCCGCAATAGACCGGGCTGGGATCGGCCTCCGGCAAAGCCGGGAGCAGCAAAAAAGCGCCCGGCTCGGGATCGCCCTCGAGATCCGAAATGCCCTCAATGAAATCGTCGCAGCCAGGGAGAACATCGTGGTCGCGCAGGAGAATCTCGAAGCCACCAAAGAGGATCTGAGACTGGCCGAGGAAAACTACCGTCTCGGTGCGGGCATCCTCCTGGATCGCATCATAGCCTCCGTGCAGCTTGCGCAGGCGGAGGCCAATACCGTGGATGCGCTCTACAATTATATGCTGGTCAAGGTAAGATTGAAGAAGGCAACGGGGGTATTGATGGAGGGGGAACACCTGATGGAGTAAAATCGAAATGCTCCCCCGCATCGGGAATTCACTTGACAACGAACCCCGAATGTCGTATTCTCTACCGGAACAGGTCGGCACGGTGTCATCGTGCCGCAGGAACCTGCACTACTAACCTGCAAACCTTGTTTTCCTGACAAGGTTCTTGTTGAACGAGGATGGGTTGGATTGTTCGGATTTCCAGATAGGCGCACTCTGTTTGATCCGTGAAAATCCGTGGTTTCCGTGTCCCATTGCTTTTGGGCTTTGTTTGCCGCTATACCGCGCCGTGTATCTATGCAGCGGAAACAGAAGCATCCATCATCGTGCGGACCCGATCTCTTCCGCACGTTCACGGTTTGTGAGGATAGACGCACCGCCTTGCTTATTAAGAGCTTACAGCGTGCATCCCGCAACGGGAAATCCGCGGGCCAAAATCCGGATATCGAAGAACAACATCAAAGTGAAAAGGAGAAAGCTATGAGAAGTTGGGCGCGATCGGCCGTTCTTATGCTGGTGTGTTTCGTAATGGCGTGTGCCGTGATGCACTGCGGTGACAAAGACGATCAAAAGGCGGATTCCGCGCAGGATACAAAGGCGGATTCGACTCAGGCGGATACGACCCAGGCCGCGGAAGATACGACAGGTCAGGCGGAGAAGAAGAAAAAGGAAGCGGAGGCCGTTCCGGTTCGGGTGGTCGAGGTTTCTCTGAGCGACATTTCCTCCTATCTCCTCTTCAGTTCCACGGTGGAGGTCGAACACAACGTAGATGTATATGCGCAGGGAATGGGATTGGTCGAGCGTGTGAACGTGGAGGAGGGCCATCGCGTTCGGAAGGATCATATTTTAGCGGAACTGGACGACGATGAGGCACGGCTTACCGAGGCCAAGGCCCGCGTTGTCCTCAAGAAGCTCCGGAGCGATTTTGCGCGCATCAAGGACTTGTATGAAAAGGACCTGACCAGCAGAGAGCGATACGAGAACGCGGCCTTTCAAATCGAGGAGGCGGAGATCGAATGGAAGCGGGCGAAGCTCGTGTTGGATCACACGAAGATCCGCGCGCCCATCCCAGGCGTCATTTCGGAGCGGATGGTCAAACTCGGAGATCGAGTGCAGCCCAGCACTAAACTCTTCTCCATCGTGGATACCGACAATCTGCTCGCCAAAGTGTACATCCCCGGCAAAGACGCCGGCTCTCTGCGCCCCGGTCAACGCGCCGTCGTCACGTCCGATTTTATGTCGGACGCGAACTTCTCAGGATGGATCGAGCGCATCAGCCCGGTGGTGGATCCCAACAGCGGCACGTTCAAGGTCACCGTGGGCATCCACAAAGGAAACGAGGATCGCCTGAAGCCCGGCATGTTCGTCAACGTAAAGATCATCACCGACACGCATCGCGCCGTTCCCGTGATCCCCAAAAACGCCATCGTGTACGACGGAGGCTTGCGCTACGTCTTTGTGGTGCGCGACAGCATTGCGGCAAAAGAACTTATCGAACCGGGCTTTTCAGAGCGGGACAGCTTGGAAGTCCTTTCCGGCGTGACGGCTGGGGATTCCATTATTGTGGTCGGCCAGAAAGGTCTCAAGGATCGCGCAAAGGTGAAGGTGGTGGCCGAAGACTTACTACC
>JAUWMS010000527.1 GCA_030613045.1 Candidatus Latescibacterota bacterium
TTGTGGGATCGCCATGCCTGGCCCGGTCTGCCGTATCCCACCATATTGCACTCCAGCGAATAGATCTCGCCGATGGTTCCCGCCTCCACGATCTTCCGCAGGGTCAACACATCCGTATCCCAGTGGCGATTGTGGTACACCGAGAGCATTACGCCCTTTTCTTCGGCCAGGGCGATCACCTCGTCGCACTCGGCTGTGGTGATAGCAAAGGGCTTTTCCGTGATCACGTGCAGTCCGGCATTCAGGAACGTTTTGATGGCGGAGGCATGGTACGCGTGCGGAAGGATGACCACGCCGAGGTCAATCGCTCCACTAACGGCCATTTCCTCGGCGTCTGTGAAGGTCGCGATTTGATCTCCCTGCTCCTCTTTCGCGGCTTCGAGGCGGGCCGGATCTCTGTCGCATACCGCCGTCAACTCGAAGCCCTGCGTGGCCGCGATCTGCTCGGAGTGATGCTTGCCCATCTGATACGCGGGGCCGTACCCCAACAGTCCGATGCGGATGGGCGTTTGCTCTTTGAGTCCGGTCACGTAGCGCAGGCCCTTGAAGAGCAAGTCCTGGAAATCGGGATGTTGGAAAGTCCGCTCGTCGTGACCCAGAGCCGTATAGAGCACCTTGCCCGCTCCGTAGTCCCGCACGTACCCTAAGAGCACTTTTTGGAACTGCCACGTGCCGTGCTGAAATGCCCGGAGCGGCGCATCGGTCCGTGGCTCGATGGAATAGAACTCATCTATGACCGCAACCTTGGACGACAGACGGGGAAACAGGTCGCCCGCATCCTCCGCGAACTCCGCGTCAAAGGCTGCGACCGGTCCATGGCGTATGAACGCCGAACCCACCATCTCCGTGTACGCCTCGAACTTCGACATGCCTGCGTTGGCACAGTGGATAGCGAGCAGGCCGCCTCCTTCCCGCACAAAGTTCACCAGACCCTGTTCCTGAGCCTCCGACATCTCGCCGCGCACCGTGTACATCACGACCGCATCGAACCCGGACAGATCCGCCAACGAAGCCCGATCCTGCGTCACGGTGATGGAAAACTGTCCGCCGGCCTCCATCGCCTCTTTGAAAATTGCGGCGCATGGCTCAAACGGATGGGAAGTTCCTCCGATTACCATCAATACTTGCTTCATGCGTGGTCTCCTCCTCGGAATTTACTGTGTAAAACCTAAAACGTGATGCGTGAAACGTAAGGTGGACCACCCTACGTTCTACGCCCTGCAAGAGAATCCACCCGCTTGAGAAGCGGCATCGTCCACGACAAAAGGAACACCATACTTCCTTACCACGGAGACACGGAGTCACAGAGAACTTCAAAACCTCATTCGGATTTTCTCCGTGCCTCTGTGTCTCCGTGGTTCGAACCCAACCGTTACTTTTTTCGCCCTACCTCCCGGCGCTCACCTCTTCCAACCCCTCAATCGCCTCCCGCTCCAACGCAAGCACCTCCGAGGCCATTTCGATCACCCGCGGATAATTCGCGAACTTCTTCTGCTCCTCCGCTTCAAACGAGGCCGTGCGCCAATCCCCCTGAGGCAGAAGCTCCCCGCTTTCCTTCAGCATAGCGGCGATCTTTTCATAGCGCTTCGAGGCCTGCGACAGCGCATCCCGCTCGGCTCCCTCGAACTTCGCGGCGATCCCCTTCAAATAGTGCGCTGCCGCGTCCCGGTCCGCGATCAGACTGGGAAGGAGATACCCATTGAACGAGATCACGCTGCCCTTGGTCTCGTCGTCCAGACTCTCGAAGGAGATTTTCCGCATATCCCCAATCCACGTCTCGTACGCCCTGAAGCCACAGTGGATCGTGCCTCCCGGCTCCACGATGTCCGCCTCCCTGACCAACGCGACGATCCGCCGCAGGGAACGCAGCATGGCCTCGCGGGGAGACGTCCTCCTGATTTTCTCCCCGATCACGAACTTGGGGTACCCGACCACCCGTTCCCGGGAGGCCCATCCGCTCTTCCAGTCATTCAAGAACATCGGAATGCGCTCATACTCTTTCCGAGCCTCCCGGCCTTCTCTGCCCGATCTCCGCACGTGTGCCACGTATCCCTCGTCCTCATAGCCCACAACACCCCGGCCGCCGCGAGCGTCCGGCCAGATCAACACCGGATAGCCGGTACTGATCCATCCTTTCAGCCGGAGCCACGAGGTCTGCTCATCCTCGTTGAAGCTCGCCGCATACGAATAGCTCAGCACGTCACAGATATTCTCCACCGCGCGATCCGGCCATTTGCCCGCCCCCATCCACGTCCGCTTGGGGTGGTAATAAAACCGAAACGCGCCGCCCGATGCGCCCCTCAGATAGGCCGCATCCACCTGCTCTCCCTTATACGCGAAGATGGCCTGCACAAAGGCGATGATGCGCTCCCCCCTTTCCGCCGTAACCATCGGGAATCCCTCGATCACCCGCTTCGGCGGGGCCTGCTTTCCGCGT
>JAUWMS010000095.1 GCA_030613045.1 Candidatus Latescibacterota bacterium
CCCATCCCATAGATGATGCCAAAATTGATGGTCTTGGCCCGCCCTCTCAACTCCGGCTCCACCGATTCCGGGGGGATGTCGAACACCAACGCCGCGGTCTTGGTGTGAATGTCCTCGTCTTTTTGGAACGCCTCCATCAGCGTCGCATCCTCCGAAAGATGCGCCATAATCCGCAACTCGATCTGGGAGTAATCCGCATCCAAAAGCAGCCAATCCTTATCGCCCGCCACGAACGCCCGGCGGATCTTGCGTCCGATCTCCGTGCGAATGGGGATGTTCTGAAAATTCGGGTCGGACGAGGACAGCCTGCCCGTGGCCGTCACGGTCTGATTGAACGAGGTGTGAATCCGCCCGGTTTCCGGATTCACTAACTTGGGCAGGGCGTCCGCGTACGTGGATTTCAACTTCATCAACTGCCGATAGTCCAACAGCGTCTTCGGCAGTTCGTGCTCCCGCGCCAGGTCTTCCAACACTTCCACGTCCGTGGAATATCCGGTCTTGGTCTTTTTCTTCGGCGGCAACTTGAGCTTGTCAAAGAGGATATGGGCGAGCTGTTTAGTGGAATTGACGTTGAACTCCTCTCCGGCGGCTTCGTAAATCCGCGTCACGAGGACCGTCAACTCCTCCTCCAGTTCGGAGGACATTCGGGTTAGAAAGGGCGCATCCACGACCACACCGTTCATCTCCATCCGGCGGAGCACCTCCATCAGCGGCATCTCCAACTCGTGAAAAAGCGCCTTCAGAGAGCGCTGCTCCAACTCCGGCTCCAGCTTCTCCTTCAGGCGCAGCACGATCTCCGCGTCCTCCCCGGAATACTCCGTGGCCTGCTCGATGGGGACTTCTGCAAAGCTGATCTGCTTTTTGCCCTTTCCGATCAGGTCGCTGATGGGGATCATTTTGTGGTTCAGATAGGACAGGCTCAGCGCGTCCAGATTATGCCGCCTGCCGGAGGGATCCACCACGTAAGAAGCGATCATCGTGTCGAAGACGAAACCGGCGGGACGGATCCCGTATCGGCAGAGTATCGTAGTATCGTACTTGATGTTCTGGCCATATTTCTCGATCCGCGCGTCCTCAAGGATCGGCTTGAGCTTTTTTAGAGTCAGCGACAAAGGCACATTTCGTTCATCTTGCTCATGAAACAGGGAGAACGTTTTGTGTCCCACCGGAATGTAGAACGCCTCGTAGGGTTTCAGCGCGAGGGAGATGCCCACGATCTCCGCCCGCATCGCATCCACCGAAGTGGTCTCGAGGTCCACGGCGCAGCTTCCGTGCGCCTTGATACGCGCGATCAGATCGTTTAGAGACGCTTCGTTTACGGTGTGATACGTCGCTTTCCGCTCCGCTTCGGCGGGGGTGATCTCGCTCAAGAGTTGGCCGAATTCCAATTCCTTGAACAGCGCGATGAGCGCCTCTTGGTCGAATCCTTCAAATCTCAATCCCTCTGGATCCAGCTCCACCGGCACGTCCGTGCGGATGATCACGAGGTCTTTGGAGAGCCGCGCCTGCTCCGCGTATTGGATCAGATTTTCCCGGACATTCTTTCGGCGCACTTGCCCCGCATGAGCGAGCACGCCCTCTAAGTCGCCGTATTCCTGAATCAAGGCAATGGCCGTTTTCTCTCCCACGCCCGGCACGCCCGGCACGTTATCCGAAGTATCCCCCATCAGTCCCATCACGTCCGTGACCCGATCCGGTCCCACGCCGAACCGCGCCCGCACGCCGTCCGCGTCAATTTCCACCGCCTCCCCGCCCTTCTGGGGATTGACGAGCCGGACCTTCGGAGAGACCAACTGCATAAAGTCCTTGTCCCCGCTTATAATCGTCGTCTCCATCCCGGCTTCGGAGGCCTTTTTCGCCAGCGTCCCGATCAGGTCGTCGGCCTCGAATCCATCCATCCCCATCTGCGTGATGTTCATCGCCCGGACCAACTCGTGGATGCGCGGAATGGAGGTCCGCATCTCCTCGGGCATCTTTTGGCGCGTGGCCTTGTACGCCTCGTATTTTTCGTGGCGAAAGGTGGGCTTCCCCGTATCGAATACGACCGCGATGGTTTCCGGATTTTCCTCCCGAATCAGCTTGAGCAGGGATCGGGCGAACCCCAGGGGCGCGCTGGTATTCTCCCCCTTGGAGTTGATCAGCGGATTTCGTATAAACGCAAAATAGGACCGATAGGCCAACGCGGAACCGTCTATGAGGAAAAGGCGTTTGGTTTGGGACATTATGATAGTTCCCGTGTTGGGGGTTAGATTTCAAAAAGGTCTCGTTACCACGCGGGCGCGTGGGAACGAGGTGGTCTTCTCAAGAGATCAGGACGCTCATTTCATCAGCACCATCTTCTTCTGTGCCATAAATCCCCCGGCTCTGAGTCTATACAAGTACAAGCCGGTGGCCACACGCGTCCCGTCGTTATCTTTGGCATCCCACGATACCCTGTGGTAGCCTGCCGGTATATCGTCCGAAACCAGCGTGCGCACCAACTGTCCCGCCGTGTTGTAGATATCGAGGGTCACATGGCCCGCTTCGAGCAGATCGAATCGGATGACGGTATGTGCATTGAACGGATTGGGATAGTTCTGGACCAAACGGTACGCGGTCGGCAAACCCCCATCGGGTGACAGGGCGGCCTCCGCGCTGAACACGACAGGCTGATCCACGGAACCATAAACGGCATCCACGTTGAACATCACGATTTCATCCACGTTGAGGACCGCCTTTTTATCCGCGTCGAAGAACCTGAAACGCACCACCTCTCCAGCCGACGCATTGCTGTGGATCATCAGAAAGCTCACGCACCGATCCAACTCCGGGATATACATCGGCCGGGCCACGCCGCGGCACTCGCCATCCACAAAGGCCGCCATCCAGTCCTGTTCATCCTTTGATTCCGTGTCATCTATTTCGACGACGGCGGTCATCGTCATGTTATACTGATAGGCATTGGGAGCTACGGACCAGTCCGCATCGTCAGACACCCGCTTTGTGCTCCTGACCGGCACATCCCCGGCCTGTTTGGATCTTATGACCAACGGTGCGCGCTTGCCCGAAGAGGAGGCCGGATAGGTAAACGCATGGCTTGTCCGTGCGGCATCCTGGACGCTCAGTTTATACCCCTGACCCGGCTCCATAAACTGGAGGCTGCCGAACCAACCTTTCACACCCCCTTCCCCCTCATCGTAGTAGGCAAAGGCCAACTGGCTCTTGATCACATCGCCTATCGTTGGCGTAAGCCCCGCCAGCGCAACGTTCGGCTCCAGAATCACCGGGGGCAGGTACCCCACCCAGTTCCAGCCGTCCACAACAGGTATCGAGGTGAGCGCCGGATTCACCGGAGCGCCATCGAGAACCAGCGTGCCTGCCTCGCTCAGCCGGATCATATAACTGGAGACGTTATCCAGCTCGATGAGACTACCTACCCATCCCACACCGGGATCAAACTGGCTGAACGTGTCCGAGGATTTGATCACATCCCCGCCGAAGGGCATGAGATTGGAAAGAATGGCCGCGGTGGTCATGTCCTCCGACAACAAATGGGTCGAGAACCCCGTCCAGCCCGCGGAAAGTGCAATGGCCTGCACCGTCGCGGAAGCTCGCTGCGTTGCGTGTAGCGCGACCGGCTCGGTGGGACTTCCCAGGATTCCGTTGGCCGCAAACGCAAAGACCTCCTCCGTGGCGTTATACATCAAACATTGGGAATGATCCCACACCCGGAAGCGCACGGTCTCCCCGCTCTCAAAGTTGCTGTACACGGTGAGGAACACCACATGTTTTCCCAACTCCTCGTCCAACTCAACCGGAGCGACCCCCCGCACCTGACTGCCCACGAAGGCCGCTACTACATCGGTCGAATCCGTGGAAGGTTCCCCTTCGATGAAAACCTCGGCCGTCAGGATCATGGTGCGCTGGAAATCACTCGGCTCCACGCGCCAGTCCGGCGGCACACACGTCACGGTGAGGTGAACCTCCAACCGCGCCGCGCCCGCCTCCCCCGCATCGGCTTGCACCATGCCACTGTAGTCCCCAATCGCCAGATCTTCCTGCACGGTAAAACGAATGGTCTGTGTCCCGCCATCGGGAGACAGCGTCCCGACAGAAACGTCCGGGATAAGCCATGAGGGCGCAGAGAGCGTGAAGGACGCCTTCTGCGGGCTGCCGTTGACCAACCCGGCGTCGAAACTCTCGTCAGCGCGGAAAGCCACCTCCTTCGTCACGCTGGTCTGGCTCCACGCAAACCGGGTGCGTCGGACCGTAAACGTCCACTGAGCCGATCCCGCCATCGGGTTGCCCAAAAGATCCCGGATGCCTTCGACGTGAGCCGTGACCGGCCGGTTCTCCAGAGAGTCCGCGAGCGCCAGCGGGGTGAGCACGACGGTGCGGCCGTCACAGGCCGTCTTTACCCCGATCGTCTCCCCGGTGTCCGCAAAGCGCAGGGACACCTTGTCCGCACGGAGGGAGCCGCACCCTATGGGTTCGTTGAAGGAGATCGAGATGTCCTCGCCAAAGGACAGGATCCCGTCCGAAGGCTGGGGCGTGCCAAAAACTTCAGGCGGCTGCCGGTCTATCCTGCCCGCGGCAATACCGGAAAAACCTTTTCCCGCCTCGCACTTGGTAAACGCCCGCAACTCATACTCGCCATCCTGCACAGCGGACAGATCCCAGGGAACCGTTACGCTCCGACCTTCTTCCAAAGCATCTTTCATAAAGGTCGCACCCGGCACGGGAAACCATACGTCCGTATCCCGGCGTCGGTACTCGGCGCCGATATACTCGATGCTGGCTTCCTCGCTGATCTTCAACCGGAACGCATCCAGAATCAGTTCCAGCACATTCCCCTCGTCCTGGCCTTGCCGGTTGAATGCCCATCCGGAGAGCGGTCGAAACAGGGTAATGTCGCTGCACGGGGCCTGAAATTGCACATCGAAAAAGACCGTGTCGGCGATCACGAGCGGCGCCCCATTCCGCCAGTTTGCGTACTCACACGGCGGCACCAACATCACGGCCAGGTTCTCGTAGTTATACCGGTTCGGGCCCCGGTTGACCGTCAGGGTCACTTCCTGCGTCTGCCCCGGGTCGATGAAAAACGGAAGCCCGTCGGCGATCCCGTAGTTATTGGCTTTGACGAGCGCGCCGCCCGGGTTGGAGGTCTGGATACCGCGCAGGATATACTCCCGGGCTTCGTCGCTCTGGCTGAGATTGGACAGCCCCATCGTGAAGGTAGCTGCACCACTGGGGGATACATCCAGCCTCGCAGGGGGGGTAATGGTCAACGCCACCCCATCGCGCGGCTGCGTGCCCGGCTCCCACGGACAGGAACTGGTCCCGCTGCGCAGCTCGAAGACCGGCGTGCCATACATTGGATCGTCTTTAACGTCCACGGTGAAAAAGTCCCCCAGGTCATCGTCCCTGAAGGTATACCCGATCTTTCGGGTGCTCTTGCCCACCTCCGTCTTTGAGCGCGTATAGGAAAACGCCAGATTCATAAGAAACTGATTGGAGACCCCGCTTCCGGTTTCATTGAAGCGGAATCCTAAGGCCAACTCGTTACTGGTAAACACCTTTACAGACCAACTGTCCGTGCTGGTCGTGTCGCTCGTTTGGGAGAAATTATAGTCGGCGCCTGCGCTAAAGGAACGGTTTTCCTTCAGCGTAGCCGCGGTTTTCAGGGAATCATTCAGGGCAAGGTGCTCTCTCCAGTTTTCCGCGGCTGCGTTGTAAACCACCGCACTGTCCGGCGCCAACACCGAAAGTTCTTCAAGCTGAGGGATCAACGTGTTCCGGATATGCGCATCCGAGAACAAATAGGTCGTCTCAAAGCCGTCGCCCCCCAGCGTTACCCCCACGGACTGCTCCACCCGACCGTTCTCGACCTCGAGCATATCGGTTTTGGCAAAGATCAGATTCAGTGCGATGCCAAGATACACGTCCCCATCCCTGCCGATGAAAAGATCGCTCGATGAGGTGGAGAACCGTTCGGTCGTGGTCGCACAAATCTGCAGCCCACCTGCTTGCGTAGCCTCCACTCCAATCAGGAATTTGTTCTCTGTCTCGACGCCGACCTCTGTCTTAGTCATAAAGAATGGGCATCCCTTTTCGAACTTGATACCCGCTTTTACTTTGCTCTTGATCCCAAAGCTCGCGGATTCTAAGCCCATGTTGGAAATAGTAGTGCAGAACGACTCCCCCTCTTCCACGAAGCTGGAAGAACCGTCGCCCGGCGGATCCCGCAAAATGAGCAGAGGAATCCCCTGAGACTTGGCTGTGAAGCTTGCCGTGCGGGGCCTGTGGCCGGTCACGATCACCCACGCGATTTGGGTCTTCGGGGCCAACCCCTCCACCTCGACCACGGCGGAGAGCGCTTTCTGGAAGGAGCGGTCATTGCCCTTGGCATCCTTACGGCCCGACGTGATATTCGGTGTGTTCCCCGCGGTCTGGTACCTCGCCATCCCATCTTTAATCACCAATTCCACCGGGGTGTCCTCTTCGTCTATAATCTCATCGTAGATCGTCACCTTGCCCGTATCCACCGGGCACAACCCGGCCTCTCCGTAGTCCTCGTACACCTCGATGTCGAGCGCGACCCAATCCCCCTGCGCCAGGATAGGTACGGCGGGTACCACCGTTCCATCCGGCAGGGTGAGCGCGTCACAGGGCGGATCCGGGAAACCGGTGATCGCCACCTTGAGCGGCGCACGATAGATGAAGTTGAGCGTGGTGTCCGCCTCGGTCAGATTGATCTCACGCACCCCGAGATGGTCGAAGAACTTGAGGAGATCCGCTTTATCCAGGCCGGCGGATGGATCCACGTTGACCAACCGCACGAAGTACTTCTGCGGTGGCAGCAGGAGGGTATAGTCTCCGTCCGTCTCGATCTCGGTCACTAAGCATTCGTTCTCGCTGCGAATCTCAATACTGGCCTCGCCGATGGAAAGCCCACACCCTCCGCCCACGCGGCAGGATAGTTTGCGCAGCTTCGTATTCAGGAAATTCACGCCGGACACGTCCCCTTCGACATGCAGCGTGTTTTTTGGGGGATCAAAGGTGTGATCCCCAAGCTTAGGCTCGATGACATGCTCCCCGACCCCCACGGCCACCCCATACTTGCCGTTCTTGTCCGTCGTGCCCATCATCGTGTCGTCCACCAGGATTTCCGCATTGGGCACCACGCAGTCGGTGTCCTTGAACTTCACAAATCCTGATACCGTAAAAGAAGAGATGTCCGTAAAGCCCACCTCGTTTTGCACCGGATTCCCAGTGCTTAGCGTAATGGTCTTAAACGACGGCTCAAACCGACGCACGCCGAGGGAGGGCTCGACCCTAAACGTGGTAGAACTGCCGTAGTGGACCTTCGCCAGCGCGTAGTTCCCTTCCAGATCACTCGTGGCAAAGACGTCTAACGGCGCACCCGTCCCGGTCCAATAGCTCCCCCCGCCAAGCGTTCCGTATCGGGGGGATTCGGTGAGGTCCGCCACCACGGCGCCCACGCCTTCATCGAGCGGCCAGTATCCCAAAAGTCCCTCCTCATCCCCCGAAAGCGGCCGGGGCATCGTACCCTGAATTTCATCCGCGCTCCGCACGTAGTTCCAGATCCTCACTTCGTCCATCTGGCCCCGGAACGCCTGGAACTCCTGGAAGCCCCCTCCCAAAGCATCCTGCTCCTGCCCGAGGATACATATCCCTCCCTCAGGGATCGAGGCGTCCGTAGCCACCCCCGTACTCGTATGTTCGAGCCGGCCGGCCTTGTACAGCTTGACCTGACCATCCGAACTGCGCCAACTGAACGCCAGGGGATGCCACCCCCCATCATTGGCCGATGTACCAGTAGCACCAGTGGTAACGCGATTAACCATAATATGG
>JAUWMS010000072.1 GCA_030613045.1 Candidatus Latescibacterota bacterium
CAGGCGGGTCTTCAGTGGGGAACAGGGACGGGAGCCCATGCCGCGGGGTCGCCGGAAAGCATGATCCTGCGGGATGTAATCCGGAGCGGCGAGGTGCGCGGATGCGCAGACTTGGTGATTGGAGCAGTCGTCACGGCAACGTGCGGACACGTTCGCGGGCGCAGTGCGGATGGCCCCTAGGAGATACGCAAGGCGGTGCGCGAGTTGATTGCGGCGGGCGCCGACCATATCAAGACATGCGCTTCCGGGGGATTCCAGTGGGAACACGAGAAACTGACCCACGAGGACTACACATTGGAGGAGCTTCACGTCCTTGTTGCCCAGTCTCATTCCCGCGACAAGCGCGTTCACGTCCACGCTCACGCGCAACCGGGCGTTGGGAATGCCATCGAGGCCGGATGCGATGTCATCCTCCACGGCGCGTTGATGGATGACGCCGCGTTGGAGGGTATAGCAGCGAAGGGCCTGTGGTATATGCCGACGCTCCACATTACGAGCGAGAAGGCCCGGGAAGGCAAGAACTGGCCCGCGTACATGACAGAACGGATGAAGGCGGCCCAGCCGATACACTGTGCCGGTGTTGCCAAAGCGCACGAGATGGGAATCAAGATCGTCACGGGCAGCGACGGCGGACCGGGCGCCATCATTAACGAGCGGCGCCTGCTGGTTGACTGCGGTCTTTCGCCCATGGACGCGCTGGTCGCCGCAACGCGCGGCACGGCGGAGGTCCTCGGTATTCTCGACAGAACCGGCACCCTTGAAAAGGGAAAAAGGGCGGACCTGTTCGTCGTGAATGGCGATCCGATGCGGGACATTACGATGCTCTCGTCTAAGGATTCGATCTTCCTGGTGATGAAGGACGGGGTCATCGAGAGGACGGGGGATTTTGATCCTAACAAGACCGGGAAGAGCGTATGAGGCTGAACAAGCCGGATGCAGGCGACGTCAAACAGCTTATCTGATCCGCAAGCGTTAGGCGATTCGTGATTAGAATGGCCAGGCCATCTATCTGGAGGCGAGTTGACCGGACAAGGTTTTTGGAAATCCCTTGAGGTGAGACGTGCGGTTTTCAACGAGATAAGCCCCGCGGACTCGGGGCTTTTTATTTGACTGAATTGCAACGGGAAAGATCAAAAACGGGCTTGACAAACGCCGCCCCATGTATTATGTTCAGAGCAACTTGATCGTATAAGAATTTCCATTTTTTATTTTGGGGTTGGTTCGGGATTTTGTAATCCCGAACCAACTTGAATGCCGTCCTTGTCAGGAGGTCGGAATTCACCAAGGATATGACGGAGTTGAACTCCGTCATATCTGCGGGTTTCAGTTTGTCGAGGCTACTTTTATTGGACTGCCTCGACTTGATGACGTAGCGCGTCGGGGAGGCGTTTCCACAAAGGAGCGTGGAAACGAGAGGAATACTTGGGTCCCCTGATTAGATTAGAAAAGGCCGAATAGATGAGCACAACAGGCGAACTGATACGCAAAATGATTCATTCCCAGGTGAAGGGCGATTCCGCCGGCTTCCGCTCTGCCGCCGAAGAATTCGTAGGAGAAGAACGCAGGAAGAATCATCATATTCTTGCGCGCGACATAGAACGCCTTCTGCAAAATGGCGCTTCCTCTTCTGACCTGTCCGGCTCGCTCGCGTTAATCGGAACCCGCAACGACGATCTCCCACGAGACAAAGAGCGCGGTGTCTTGCTCGTCGAAATCAAGGAGCCTAAGCGCAACTTGGAAAGCCTTGTTCTTGCCCAGGAAATACGCAACCAACTCGATCTGATCGTTCGAGAGAATCGCAAGAGCGAAGTCTTGCGCACATACGGACTCCGCCCCATCTTAAGGGTGCTTTTCTGTGGGCCTCCCGGCTGCGGAAAAACCGTTGCGGCCGAAGCCGTGGCGCAGGCCCTCTATCTCCCCCTCGTACTTGTCCGTTTCGATGCCGTCGTCTCGTCTTACCTCGGAGAAACGGCCGCCAACTTGCGCAAGGTTTTCGATTTCGCAAGAACTCGCCCAATGGTCATTCTGTTTGACGAATTTGATGCCATCGGCAAACACCGAACGGACGAGGAAGAACACGGTGAATTGAAGCGAGTCGTCAATTCATTCCTCCAGATGCTCGACAGCTTCCGAGGGGAGACGCTTCTCATCGCCGCTACAAATCATCAAGGCATGCTCGACTCTGCCCTCTGGCGCAGGTTCGACGAGATTGTCTACTTCGACCGCCCCAACGCCGAAGCCATTGAAGAGGTTCTGCGCCGAAACGTAAGACAAATTGGGGTGGAGCCGAACATAAGTCTGTCGAAGTGCTCCGGCGATTTGGTTGGCTTATCTCACGCAGATGCAGAGCGAATCTCCTTGCAGGCAGTTAAGGCGACGGTGCTTGCAAACCAGAAAGCCATCACTCTCGACACACTTCAAGAGAGCATTGAGAACCAAAAGAAACGAGTGGCGCTTACGCGAGAGATGACCGAGTCCTCACGTCCTTATCGAACCTATACAGTCAATTCGGATAGTGATGCTTCTCACATAGCGGAGGAAGGGGAATCCTACAATGCCTGACACACCACGAGAGCAGTCACATCCTCATCTTCCGCTTCTTCGAGAAGATCGAAGTGCGGAACGCAAGAAGAGATCTTCAAAGTTTCCGAGAACACGTCCTGATCGCGGTGGGCGCGGAGTGTTTGCTCCCCAACTGGAACAGGCCACGGCGAGAATCGTCGAAGAACGCCAAGCCAAGCCTGCGTTCCCTTTCGGAATACAGCCACATCTCGTCTTTCGCGTTCCATTTTCGGAAGGTGCAAGTATTGATCAACTGATCGAAAGCCTCCAAGAACAAGCAGGGCTTGAGATCGTGAGTGTGGAACCAGACCGCGCCGTCATTGCTTTTCGGGACGATCTTGATTTCCGAGAGTTCAATAGAACGGTTGAAACATATAGCACAGGTCCACGAATCAATCCAAAAACAGGCAAACCTTACAAATCGACAAATGCAGACTTCCTCGAATACATCGAGCCGGATCAGATGCGATTGTGGAACCGGGAAGACCGAATTGGCGACAGGCTGAAAGAACTCATCGGTGAAGACGGCGCCGGCATTGACCGTTCAGACAGATATATCGTCGACCTCGAGCTCTGGCATCCGGGTGGCTCCGAAGGCGCAAAGAGAGCGCTTGACGAAATCAGACTGTTTGTAGAAGCGGACCAGGCAGACGGCGAGAGAGGGGTGGATATTTTTCCCGGGCAGTTCATAATCCTTGCCAAAGTGAAAGTCAATGGAGCCAAACTTGATGCTCTGCTGGAGTTGGACATTGTCGCGGAAGCCGATCTCCCTCCCAAGCCGCTCTTCGATCCGATTCGGGCAGACCGGGTCACAGCACGCGATTTCCCCAGTCCGCCACGTCCACCGGAAGATGGTCCTCGCCTTTGCATTGTTGATAGCGGCATCACCTCCAACCACCCTCTCCTGGCAAACAATGTCGGACACGAGGAAGCAGTCCTGACACAGACCTCATCACCCGCCGATTCCCATGGCCACGGAACTATGGTTGCCGGGCTTGCTGTGTTTGGCGATGTACGCTCCTCCTATGAATCCGGGCAGTTCGCTTCTCCGATCACGCTTTACAGCGCCCGTGTATTGAACGACGACAATCAATTCGACGACGAAAAACTCATCATCAACCAGATGCGAGAAGCCATCTTGACCTTTCTCCAACCGCCCTATGACTGCCGAGTCTTCAATCTCTCACTTGGAAGTGGAATGCCCGCATTCGATTCCGCGCGTCCGCGCCAGACGCTATGGGCAGAGGAACTCGATGTCCTAGTGCGGGAACTAAAAGTTGTCTTGGTCGTCTCAGCAGGGAACCACCGGGAGGCGCAGGCTCACAACGCCTCTGACGCCGAAGCTGTCTTGCAATCGTATCCGGATTTCCTCTTTGGCGCAGTCACGGGTCTTAATGATCCGGCAACCGCCGCGATTGCCGTAACTGTCGGTGCTCTTGCCCAGCATGACACCCCTGCCGTTGTGAGAGGAAGCAGTGCTGGTGACATTATGCGCCCTGTTGCGGCAGTGGATGAACCTTCGCCTTTCACTCGTATCGGCCCTGGCATCAACGGGGCTATCAAGCCGGAACTCGTCCATTATGGGGGAAACCTCGCGTTCCAAGGCTTTGGGGGGATGCGACGAATTTCTATAGAAAAAGGCACCGCAGTGATGTCCCTTAGCCATCAACCCACTCAACAACTATTCTCCTATGACTGCGGGACGAGCTTCGCCGCTCCTCGCGTGGCGCGTCTAGCGGCCCTGATCGAACACGGCCTGACAGCAGACTTAGGGGAACGCCCTTCGCCGAATTTGGTTCGAGCAGTCCTTGCTTCCACTGCCGACATTCCCAAAGCAAGCATTGGTCGCTTGAATTCCCATGACAACATACATGCCTCCCGCAAGGTGTGCGGTTACGGATTTCCTTCCGAATCGGACGCTCTCAAGTCACATGACCGTCGAGTGACAATGGTCTACCAAGGCAGCATATCCCTTGATCACTTCAATGTCTTTGCCGTGCCTATACCTGATGAATTTCGACAAGCACGTGGAGAACGGAAGATCATCGTCACCTTGGCCTATGATCCGCCGGTACGCCGTCGGCGCCTCGACTATATCGGCGTTGCCATGGAGTTCTTCCTAATTCGTGGTCAGGGAATCGACCAAGTACATGGCTCATTTACACGCAGGCCATCCGGATATGATGCAAACTCAAAGTACAGAATGAAGTTCGATCTAAACGCTACTACAAGAAAGAATTGTACGCTTCAGCGAGGCGAATGCGTAATGAAGCGAGCGGAAGGCTCGAACCAAGACTACGGCAATGAATATTACGTTGTGGTGCGCTGCGAACGCAAATGGGCTCCGGACGACATCAAACCCCAGGACTTCGGTCTTGCTGTTACACTCTGCGCGGATGATTCACGGCTTTACAATCAGGGCGCTCTGCGAGTCAGACAGCGCGAACGAGCACGTGCGCGAACACGAACACTGTAAGATCACGGAGTCACCCAACAACTCAGCACTAAATGCTGGCGCGCCAGTGATTGAGATCGTTAGGCGATTCGTGATTAGTATGACAACGCCAAATCTCCTCTATCCTGCAAACGGGCGTCCCTTGAAGTGAGACGTCCGGTTTTCAACGAGATAAGCCCCGCGGACTCGGGGCTTTTTATTTGCCGTAAATGGCAGCACGAAAGATCAAAAACGGGCTTGACAAACGCCACCCCATGTATTATGTTCAGAGCAACTTGATGAGGGGGTACCCGCATGTCCATCCCTGCAGCGATCACGGCTTGCCGTACGATGTGTCGCCGGCCAAGTATCAGTACCACCGGGATCGGATCGTGGAACCGGATCACGGAGAGGAGTGCTTATGGGCATCATAGATGTAAATTTGTTCGTGGGGGACTGCCCGTTTCGGACGATCCCCTCGAGTGCGGAGGACTTGAAGCGTCTCCGCGAGGACGCCGGACTGGAGCGGGCCGTTGCCACGAGCTTCGGCTCGTTGTTCTATTACGACCCCATGGCGGGGCTGGAGCGCGATCTAAAGCGATACGAACCGCTCGGCGACTGGCTCTCGTTTTTTGCCGTGGTGAATCCGGATTTCCCGCGGCTCGAAGGGCAGATCGAGCGGGCCACCAAAGATGAACGGATCGTGGGGATTCGCCTCTTTCCCACGCTGCATCACTATGCCCTGGATTCGGAGCGGGTGAGGGAGACCCTTCGCCTTGCTTCCGAGCACCATCTTCCGGTGAACCTGACCGCCCGGCTGACCGACGGACGGATGGCCCCGCGCTACGTGGATCAGACGGAGATTTCCCCCGATGCGCTGGTGAAGTTCCTTGAGAGCGCGGGGGACACCACGGTGATCCTGTCCATGTTCTTCTTCAACGAGCTGCAGCCGCTTTCGGTGGACTGGGCGCGCCTGCCCCGCGTGGTTCTCGATCTGGGCTGTTCCAAGCCCTCGGTGAACTCCTTCGACGAACTTCCGTCCTGGTTCCCGGTGGAGCGCGTTCTGTTCGGCTCGGGAGCGCCGCTGTATTACTGGAAAGGAAGCAGGCTTGCCGTGGAGGGGGCGCGGTTGAGCGAGGATCAGAAAAAAGCGATCCTGGGTCGCACGGCAAAGGAGGTGTTTCCGGGATTGCGGATTGCGGAATGTGGATCGCGGATTGCAACTGAAGAAAAAGACCGACCGGCATCCGGCATCCGAAATCCGAAATGGGAAGAGGAACTGCGGCGATTTCGCATTGTGGATGCGCACGCGCACAACTGGAGTCTGTTCGCCGATACGGATTATATGGCCAAATGTCTGGATCGGTTCGGATTGCACGCGGCGGCGATTCTGAGCGATCTCCGGGGAGACGGCACGCCCGATCCGGCGCAGATCGAGGCGAGCAATGCGGCGACGGCTCGTGTACGGGATCGGCTTGGGGAGCGAATTATTCCGTTTTGCTACGTCAATGCGATGCACACCGATCATGCGATCGGACAGGTGGATCGCTGGGAAGCCGAGGGGTTCCGGGGATTGAAACTCTGGATCAGCGAGCACGCGACGGATCCGAGGACCTATACCGTGGTGGAGGCCGCCCTCGAAAAAAACTGGCCGATCTACTACCACTCCTACTACCGCCCGCACAGTGCGGCGCCGCATTCGGAAAGCCCGCCGATGGAGGTGGCCCAACTGGCCCGGCGCTATCCCCAGGGACGGTTTATCATGGCGCACATGGGCGCTCAGTTCGAGCACGGCCTCCACGCAGTAGCCGATTGCCCCAATCTGTCCGTGGACTACGCGGGTACGGTCAACGAGAAGGGCGCGTACGAGACCGCGTTGCGCCTGCTGGGGCCGGATCGGATCGTGTTCGGCACGGATATGCCCGCGTGCTTTTACACCAATGCGGGCCGCGTGCTGGAGATGGAGGCTTCGGATGCGGTGAAGCAGCAGATCTTCGCCGACAATTTTCTGCGGCTATTGGGAGGCCCCATCGAATCTTTTTAGTGCGGCAGCCATGCGGCCGATTTTGAGGACGAAAGCATGGCTTGCGCACTCCAAGTCTGGATGAAAAGCCATAATTGCCCGATTCTTCGAGCCTCTTGCAAAAGTCTGAAAACCGAGATTGCATCGCTGTCGCTCGAAATATCATAATGGCTTTGTTACTGTCATTGCTGGGAGCGAAGCGAGGAAGCAATCTTATTGGATGATTTTTTCAAAAAAAACAATTCTTGCCACGAAGAGCGCTAAGGGCACTGAGAAAAAACCACATAACGATCTAATCATTAAGAAAGTTCTTTCTTCGCGTCCTTCGTGCCCTTCGTGGCAAGATCCGTTTTGGAACCTTTTTACGAGAGCCTTTTCTAAAAGAGTTTTTCTCTGCGCCCTCTGCGTTCTCAGCGGTTAAATCGGGTTTTGAACCTTCTTACGAATCAGTCAGCGATTGGCGCCCATGACCAAAATCCTCCAACACTTGAACACACGCTGGCGTAGCGAAGCCGGATACCGTCAGGTGCTCACGATGGCCATTCCCCTTATCCTGAGCACGGGGGCATGGTCCGTCCAGCATTTCGTGGACCGGATGTTCCTCACCTGGTATGCCCCGGAGACCATAGCCGCCGCGATGCCCGCTGGGATGCTCAATTTTACCGTGATGAGCCTGTTCCTCGGAACCGCAGGATACGTCAGCACCTTCGTGGCGCAATACCACGGTTCGGAGCGCAGCGAGCGGATCGGCCCGGTCCTCTGGCAGGGGATGTACATCGCCGGGATCGGCGGGATCGTGCACCTCGGTCTGATCCCGCTTGCAAAGCCTGTTTTCGGCTTGGTCGGACATGAGGCGCTGATCCAACAAAACGAGATTATGTACTTTCAGATGCTCTGTCTCGGAGCCGCGCCCGCGATTGCTTCCTCCGCGATGGCCGGTTTTTTCTCCGGACGGGGGAGGACCTGGCCCGTAATGTGGGTGACGGTTTCGGCTACGGCGGTGAATCTGATCATGGACTACGCGCTGATCTTCGGCCACTGGGGATTTCCCGAACTCGGCATCCGGGGCGCGGGGATCGCCACCGTGTTCTCGGCATTTTTTTCCTTTACGATCTATCTCATCCTGATTTTCAGGAGTACACACGCACGACAGTACCACACCCATCGCTGGCGATTGGATCGTGCGCTGTTTGCGCGTCTCATACGTTTCGGATTTCCGAATGGGGCGCAATTTTTTATGGACATCGCCGGATTTACAATCTTTATCCTCTTAATGGGCCGTCTCGGGACTACCGCGCTTGCGGCGACGAACATAGCCTTCAACATCAACAGCCTGGCCTTTATGCCGATGATCGGCTTCGGCATATCGGTATCCGTGTTGGTGGGCCAATATCTCGGAAAAGACCGGCCCGATCTGGCGGAACGCAGCGTGTATTCCGGATTTCACATGACGTTTTTGTATATGGCCACGAGCGCCGCGCTCTACGTGCTGACGCCGAATCTGTTCTTGCGCCCCTTTGCCGCGCGGGCGGACGCGGAGAGCTTTGCGGAGATCCGGGAAATGGCCATCGTGCTGCTGCGCTTCGTGGCGGTGTATTCGGTGTTCGACACCCTGAACATCATTTTCGCTGCGGGCATAAAAGGCGCGGGG
>JAUWMS010000406.1 GCA_030613045.1 Candidatus Latescibacterota bacterium
ATGGCACAGACCAACTCGGGCGCGGCCTTTTTTAAGGCCCGCAACGCTGCGGCGTCCAGATTGAAACTGGCGGCGGCTTCCATCCCGGAGGCAAACGTTGCGCGGTATAATCCGGCTATAGCGCGGGCCAGTTTCATTTTAGCGGAAGCCGAAAAATAGCAGAAAAACGAGGAGGGTTCGGAGATGTCCAGCTCTTTGAGCATCGCTGTATCCGGCGACAGCCAGGGCACAATCTCGTCATGGTATTCATCCCGGTATTGCTTGAGAATCGTGACGCTTTCGAGATCGCGCATGGCGCTTACTTCCACAATGTGAGATATTCGTATCCCCTGATCGTGCGCCTTGTTGATCAAACGCGCACAGATCTCCCTGTAGGGCGGACTGTAAAAAAGGAAGAAATTGAGGAATTTTTTATCTGTCATGGGTGGCTCCATAGGATCAACCTCCCGCAGGTTTTGTAACCTGCGGGAGGTTTTTTTTGTGCGCACTGCAGAGGGGAGAGTGAGAAGTCGATTCTCTTTCTATTGGACTGAATCGACCAAGTGAGAAGTCGATTCCCTTTCTATTGGGCTGAATCGACCAGTTGATTCTCTTTCTATTGGGCTGAATCGACCAAGTGAGACGGTGAGACCCCTCCCGCTTTCCCACTTTTGGCGCTGCTTGTGGCTCTGAATCATCCTGTTTACCTGCTCGCGAAAGTGAGAAATTCGGCGGCGGAATCCCACTTTCTCACTTTCTCACCTTCTCATTTTCACAGGGGGTTTCTCTGCGTTCTTTGCGTCTCCGCGGTGAAATAGCCGTTTGATTTTGTCTTTAATTCACTTTCCCGCCTTCACGGGGAGTTTCTCTGCGTCGGCCGCCCGTAACTCGTTCCGAGCTATCAGCAAGGAAATGATGCCCCCTCGATTAGAGGATGTCAAGCGTCAGCTCATATCGGGAGATCATCGGTGAAAAAGGCAAGGCGACGACGAGACGGGCCTCCTCGATCGTGGCCTCCCCAGCTTTCCGATAGGGGTTATGAGGTAACACAGGCCAGATAACGCGGGCTCCCCGAGGAAGCGAGAGACGCCAACCGGCATGTTCGATCCAACTCCCATCTCCGTCCGCACTCCACGCCAACGGCTCCTCTCCCAACCGGATCTGCTCGCCCGACGCCATGCGGAGCGGCCGATCAAGATGCGGCATCAGCGTGATGTGCGCCTCGATAGGCCTTCCGGATGTTGTCGTGGCCTCGTAGATCAGGTTCAGCTCGGTGTCGCTTCGAGGGATCAAGGTGACGCCGCACGTCTCCGGACCATAGCGCAAGATGAGACCCGGCGTATCTTCATCTTCCCGGACGGAGGCGTGATCGGGGACGTGGAGAAGGAAACCGCCGGTGGGATGGAAGTCGGGATTCTCGTCCCCGGGTGTATGTTTAAGAAGCGAAGGGTCTCCCACCGTGAAGGTGCTCCAGAGAGGCTGCAGCTTGGTGTTGCCGCCTCCGACGATGAGGCCCGTGCGGTCGTGGAAGACGCTGACGAAATTCTGTCGGTCCTGGATCCACCGGTTGTCGGGCGGCTCACACACGAAGGCGGAGAGGCTGAGGAACCAGGGACGACGACGCACGATCAGGGCCTGGTCCCCCATGCGATACGTATGCCGATCGCGAACTGCGGCGATCTTCTCGATGGGGCCTTCACCGCCGTAGAGGAGCAGATGAGCCGCATAATCGGCGTCGAAACGATTACCAGCCTTCAGGTAGAGTGCATGCTGCTGCATCAGGTACCCCCGGCCCGCGGGCGTGTGACTGAAGCCCGGGTTACCGAGGTGCATTCCGCTGTGGTAAGGGTTGCGTTCATCTACAGTGTCCACGGCACTGCCATCGGGATAGGTATAGCTGGCATGGTAGCGCGCGGCGCGCTTTAGTGCATCCAGAACCTTCTCGTCTTCTGACATAGCGTAGTAGATCCCGAGGGCGTCCGAGTACTTGAAATTGTAGCGGACCACCGGTCCGAAGTGTTCGGACCACCAGCCATAAGGCGACTGGGCCTCGACGACCTTCCCCAAAAAGGTCTGCGCCTGCGCCTTCCAGTCCTCGCGTTCAAACACGATCCCTGCGCAGTAGAGACCCATCGCATGGTGAGCCGGGATGTTGTGGATGCGATGCAGGGCCGTCTTGGAGATCGCCTCGAACCCGAGTAGAAGGGCCTGCTCCCAGCGGGCACGCGCATCGTCCGACATGGCGTCCCGGACTAAGTGATAGGCGAGAATCCACCGGCTGTACGTCCAGGGCATGAGGATCTGGCCCCAGGTGGAGTAGTCCTTCTTCCGAAAGGTCCACATGCCCTGCTCGTCCTGGGCCTCGATCAGGGCATCCCCTCCGCGCACGATGGCGCTCAGCACCTCGGGGTTGTGCTGATAGGGACTTTTTTCGAGCGCCCAGGCCGCGGCCAGGGACAAGAGAACGTTTTGATCTACGCAGATCCACGGCTCCGTGCCGAACTGTCCGTTCTCCTTCTGAGACGAGAGAATGTCCGGCACCGCGGATATGAGGGATTTAAGCAGTTGGGGTTCCGGTTTCCACACTTTTTCCATGTCATCTCCTCCTTTTTCCTTGTCAATGTCGGTCCACCGATGCTCGGGAGTTAATCTCTCGTCCTCAACTTCCCCTCGAAAAGGTGATAATCAAAATATAAATCCGGCCATCCGAGCCTGCGCCGCATACGGTATTCCGCAAATCGGGCCTGCTCGAGACGCACCGGGTCGGCTGCTTTCGTGATCCACGGATAGGTGTATTTGTTGAAATCCCACACGAAATAATTCCCTATGGCAACCGCTTCTTTTTCGTGAAAATAACACCCTTTTGCCCTGGCCTGGCAGCATGCCTTATCAAATTCCAAAAACTCCTTCAGGTCGGTTACAGCTATGGGCCGGCAGTCTTCCCACACCTTTTTATCCTGCCGCTCGAAAAGCGACGGGTCCTTCATTAAATCCCATGTCGAGGCCGGCGTCCCGTCATCGAGAAAATTATACATCCCCTTCATCGAGTCAACCCACATCCATTTTCCTTCAATAACCACCTCGCTCATCATATGTCCGGAAATATGAGCGCCCATAAGCCGGGCGGGAAGCCCCGCAATCTGGCACAGGCAGACAAACACACGGGAAATCTCATTGCACATAATCGCTCCCCGTTTTATCAGCTCTTCCTCATTTCCTCCATAAAAAGAAATCGCGCTCCGTGCGTAATCCCGGTTATCCCGGCAGCGCCGCATGATGGTTAGCGCCTTTTCCCTTTCGCTCATACCGGGTTCCATGATTTCCGAGAGCACGTTTTCCAGCAAAGGCCGTGTGCCAGGAATGTACCCGGACTCAAGGGGCGTAAATTCCGAATAGATATAATCCGCGCTTTTCGCGTTCAGAAGAAGGAAGTTTTTCAAAACCTCGACATCAACGCCTCCTTCCTCCCCGTAAAAACCGAATACCCGTTCGAGCCAATTTAAGACCCCCTGGCGCACATCGGGGTCCTCACTGAGAAGGTGCTGGTCAAATCCCATTTTATCTTCGAACATGGTCGGTCTCCTCGTATATTATGTTTAGAGTTTTGGAGTGCACCG
>JAUWMS010000383.1 GCA_030613045.1 Candidatus Latescibacterota bacterium
GGGTTTGACGAGCCGCGTCTGCCTGCCTATTGGTGGAAGGGCGTGCGCTGGGCGGCCCCTGAGGGCGCGTGCTTCGGACCGATGGGGGAGCGGGCTTTGACTTTGCGGGCGTGCGCGGCGCCTTCGGAGGGTTATCTGACCGCGCTGGTCGCGCATCCTGCGGATGAAGGGGGTCCGCAAGTCCGTACGATCGCAGAAGGCTGGGGATTTGAGACTCAAGGGCCGCGCGGCTCCTTCCGGGTGGTGACAGGTCCGCCGTTTGCCCGCTGGCAGGTCGAAGTCGAAACGACGAAAGATATATTCAAGCACACCATCAAAGGACCTGACCGGGCGCTTTGACACTCAGGGAGGATAAGCACCATGTTCAAACAGTTGCTTGTGAATGAACCGTGGGGAACGGAGCGGGAGGTGGTGGAACGATACTGTTCGGAGGCCGAAAAATTCGGGGCGACGGCGGTGATCGTGAACCGGCTGCCGGATAATTTTCATCCGGGCCTGATCGAGGACCCGACCAACCTGTACCCAAAATTTTTCAATTGGGGACCGTCCCTCGATATGTTTTTTTCCACGGATTTGAATCGTGAGGTCTGGCCGGAAGAGCTGCTGACCCGCAATCGCAAGGCTTTGCTCAGGACGTGTGAGATCGCCCGAAAACATGGGATCAAACCGATGCTGCTTCTCGGCGAACCGCGCTACCAGCCGGAGCGTTTCTTCCGCAAGAATCCGCATCTTCGCGGTCCGCGCGTGGACAATCCGAACACATCTTCCGTGGCGTATTTCGCGCCGTGCGTGAGCGCTCCCGAAGTGAAGGCACACTACCGGGAGTTGATGATGAAGATGCTCCGGGCGATCCCTGACTTAGAAGGGATGATTTTCTACAACGGCGACAGCGGGACGGGCATCTGCCACTCGGAGGGGTTGTACGCGGGCCCCAATGGGTCGCGTTTCTGCGAGGGAATTCCGCCGGGACGGAAGCTGCTCAATTTCTTGACCCTTCTTCTGGATTCGGCGCAGGCGATCCAGCCGGATTTTAAGATCTGGATGTATCTTTACATCCACGCGAAAGAACGGGAATACGTGCTGGAGCACTCCGGCGCAAACATCAGCCTTGTGGCGGCGGGCAGCTTTGTGGGGGGAAGTTCCTTTGAAGACCCCTTCGCGACCGTCCGGTACGGTGACGAAATAGACCAGGTCGGTTACGAAAAGGCCTTCGAGGAACGCCTGCACATGATGCGGGAGTCCATGCAGAAAGCGCGCCGCATGGGCAAGGTGGAGCTCGAAGAATGCACGCTGCCCGTGGAGCAGTGGATGATGCCGCTCAGGACCGTGCCCTATCCCTTCCAGGTGATCCAGATTATCGAGGGGCTCAAGTCCATCGGCGCGGAAAATGTGCTTTTCTACGGCGCGTTCAACGATCCGGCTGTGGTGCCTTTTGAGGCGAACCGCCGCATCCTCCAACTTTATCGGCTTCATCCCGACCGGACGCCGGAAGCGATCGTGCGTGTGTTGGCGGAAGAGTGGGCGACCGCCGGGCACGCGGAAGCGCTGACAGAGGCTTGGCGGCTGTGCGACCGCGCCTATCGCCTGCGGCCGATTTGGGCATGGAGTTTTGGGTATCAGCGGAATTTCTTCCCCGGACCGCTGGTTCCGGATCCTTTCGGACTGACCGTCGAGGAGCGGTCGTATTACTACACCGCGGGCGAAGCCAACAAGGACCGGATTCCGGGATCCGATTTCCGCAACGCGTTGCGCCACGACGAAACAACCCGGGACTGGATGCTGGATCGATACGAGTCCCATGCGATCCATTTCACGAACGAGGCTTTGGACCTGCTGCGCGAAGAGATCGCCAAGGTTGGGGAAGGCGAAGTCCGTGCGTGCCTGATTGGTCAGATGCGGCAGATCGGCGCGTTCGCCTGGTGGTTGCGCGCGCAACGGAACTGGTTGGAGGCCGGACGTTTTTTCGCGCCGGGAACGGGGACGGTGAAGGTAGAGCGCAGTATGAGGGAGATCATGGACGACGAGATCGAAAATACGGAACGGCTGAGAGCATTGGCCGACGGACACGTCGAGGAACTCTTCTCCGATTCCTGGAATCCGGTGTACAGCTTCAATGCGGACTTCATGGAAGCGCTGGACAAGCGCATTGTTTTGATGAAATCCCATCGGGATGATGCGGTCAATCCGTGTGCTTTGCCGGAGCAGTTATAGACAGTTCATCTGGTTCGTGGTGGGCACTTCAGTGCCTTTTTGGACGGGCTGAAGCCCGCACTACGAACCCTGATTGATGTGGGGGAATCCTGAATAGAGGGGGTTGATCCATGCGACACATACGAATCGGCTGTCACGGAGTCAACGGACACCAGATACTCGGTGTGGCATCCACGCTGAAGAACGCGGTCCTGACCGCCATGTCGGGGGTCACCGAGGCGGAGTGCGAGGGCCTGAAGAAACAGCACCCGCACCTGGCGGATACGCTGCGGTGGTACCCCGATCTGGGTGCCATGCTGAGCGACGCGCACATCGGGATGGTCAGTATTTGCAGCCCGCGAAGGGACGAACAGGCCGATGATATTATCCAGTCCCTGGAGGCTGGCAAACACGTCTATGCCGAGAAACCGCTGGCGCTCACCCCGGAGAAACTGGATCGCATGCGGGAGGCAGTGAAGCGTTCGGGGAAGGAACTGCGAGCGATGACCGGAGCGAGCTACGTGCCTGCCTTTGCCGCGATGAAAGAAATCGTTGACAGCGGCCAGATCGGCCCGGTCGTGCAGGTGTACGCTCAGAAGTCCTATCCTTACCACGACAAACGTCCCCAGGACCGGGGCGTTGACGGCGGTTTAATCACCCAGGCGGGCATTCACGCGATATCGTTTATCCGTTGGGTGACTGGTCTGGATTTCGTCGTGGATCAGAAGGTGGCGCGGGCCATCCATCCGGGGGGAAGGACATCGGCGAGGTCAAGCGCAAGTTCGGAGCGCGGGTGTGTCTGATCGGCAATGTGCATTGCAGCCATCTATTGAGCTTTCGCACGCCCGACGAAGTGCGCCAAGCCGTTCGCGAGTGTATCGCGGCCCCTTCTCCCGGCGGCGGGCATATTCTTTCCTCCTCGAACAGCATACACTCCGGGGTGAAACCGGAGAATTACGTAGCGATGGTGGAGGCGGTTCATGAGTTTGGCAGGTATCCGATTTCTGGTCAGGCACAGAGACCATAGCGCGGCGAAGTCGCAACCCAAGAACGCAACCGCGGATTTGGCGGATTCCAAAATACAAACCTTGTAAAAAAACAGGGTTTCGCAGGTTTGTAGTACACCTGCATTATTCATACACTTCAGCTATGGAGGCCGGAAAATTCAGGAGGCCAAATAAACCCGTAAACGGGTAACTCCGACGCCCGATGAGCCGGAGGCCAATAGAGAGATGGAGTTCCCGCTTTAGCGGTTTATACCCTGGGGTATTCGCAAATCGGTGGTTTCATGCCCAGTTTCAGGATTTACTCAAGCCTTCTCGAAAACCGAGTTTTGAGACCAAAAAATTCAAAATGCCTTGGGACGCAAGTCTAAGGAAAAATTCTGTCCGAATTCATGAATTATGCAGGTACAGAGACCACAGCGCGACGAAGTCGCAAAAAAACCAAAAGCAATGGGACACGGATTGCACGGATTTACACGGATCAAACAAAGTAAGCTTATCCGGGAATCCGAACAATCCAACTCCTCCTCGTTCAACAAAAACCTTGCCAGAAAAACAAGATTTT
>JAUWMS010000291.1 GCA_030613045.1 Candidatus Latescibacterota bacterium
TCCGAGGCGGTCGTGGCCATTATAACCTGTTCGAACATCCTCGGGTCTATGAGGGCCTCGTCGCCCTGCACGTTGACCACATAGTCGCAATCCAGATCCCGAGCGCCTTCGGCAATGCGATCCGTGCCCGTCGGATGCTCCGCCGCCGTCATGACCACCTCGCCGCCGCATGCCCGAACCGCCTCGGATATCCGCGCGTCGTCCGTGGCCACGCTAACGCGGGAGACGTTCCGAGCCCGGGAGGCCCGCTCGTACGTGTGCTGGATGAGGGGCTTTCCGCATAGATCCAACAGAGGTTTTCCCGGCAATCGAGCCGCCCCGAAACGCGCCGGAATGATCGCGACGATTTCCATGATTACCACATCCTTCTTTTACCACGGAATAACACAGCGCGGCATAGCCGCAAACAAAACCCAAAAGAAATGGGACACGGAACCCACGGATTTTCACGGATCAAACAAATTACGTCTATCCGGGAATCAGAGATCGTTGCCATCCTTGCTCAACAAAAAGTTTGTCCCAAAAACATGACTTTGCAGCTTAGTAGTACAGCGTTTTCCGTGGTCTTCCGTGTACTTCCGTGGTCGGCGTTGCTGGCGTGGTCCGATCAAAAACAGACGGAATTACTCGATCACTTTCGGAACTTTGAAGTGCCCCATCGCTCGATCCGGGGCGTTGGCCAGTAAATCTTTCTGAGGCATGGAGGAAACGACGACGTCCTCCCGAAACACATTTTTCAGCGGAAGTACGTGCGTGGTCGGCTCCACGTCCTCCGTGTCCAACCGATTTAGCTGCTCCATGTAGCTCAGGATGTCGCTCAACTTCGACGAAAGATCCCGTTTCTCCTCCTCGGAAAAACGGAGACGAGCCAGCTGTGCTACGTTCTCGACGTCCATGGTGACGGGCATGGGAGTCTCCTGATCTTGACGTTTCATCCAACAGATATAGCCTCTCTGATCGCATCATCCGGCACACCACGAAATCCATCCTGACTGCGATCTTCTAAAATCAGAGCGATGGCATCCCGAAAACTTTGGCGACATGCTTCAACGGTACGACCTTGTCCATTCGCCCCTGGCATTTCCGGACAGTACGCGATGTACCAATCCGCCTCACGCTCAATGATGGCCGTAAATTCATTATACATGTTCTTCTCCATATATTTCAGCCACTCTCTTCCTGAAAAGCTCCAACTCCTCCCGTCTAATCCGAAACCTGTACTCGTTTGCCGGAAAACTTTTTGCTTTCACGTCTGAGATAAATGGTGTTATGAATTCGAGGGACGTCTGAAAAAAATTCGCATATTGCGTTACTCACCGCTTTCCAAGATTTGTTCGACAATCTCCGCTGCGTCCTGAACCAGCTTCGGACAGATCGTAGCAAAGAGGTTCTTCTCCCGGGCAAGCTCCCTTCCCTCGGGAGTGCTTAGTTCACAACCCAGCAGTTCTCTGCAACCAATCGTTTCATTGCGGGACTGAAATTGGTCCACGAATTCCCTGACTAAGCTGTAGGCCTTTTCTTTGATCTGGCTATCCTCCGCCCTTACATTTCCGTATCTTAGCCCTATGACCATAAACGCGCCCGTCACTGCTCCGCACGTTTCGCCCATGCGGCCCATCCCCCCTCCGAAAGCCCCGGCACTCTTCAGAGCCCGTTCACGATCTAACCCCAATTGCGGCCCGTATGTCGAAAACACGGCTTGGGAGCAAGAGAACTCTTCTTCAAAACATGAAACGGCACAATCCACCCTGTTCATCTTTTGGATCTCCGAAAAGGACCGCATTTAAGGAAGCGTCAACTCTGCAACCACGGGAAGATGATCCGAGTGCACCCACAAACCTTTCCGTTGAGGCCCGTTGTGCCGGAACCCTTCCCAACGAACGACCTCCGCTTTCGTCAAATACGATTTCAGCGACGGGCTAACGTAGATATGGTCAATGAAATGCGGCTGAATGCCCACCGTATCCATCGTACGCTGAATGCCCCCTCCGACGGTTTCCATTGCATTGGCGAAACCCATTTTCTTCAAGTGACCGTGAATGCGCTCGTCCACTTCGCAATTGAAATCCCCCAGCACCACGATATGCTCTGTGATGGACGAGAGTTCAGCCACCCTGTGTTTTACAAGGTCCGCTTCCCGGTCACGGAGTTCCACGATGCCGGGATGCAGATGAACGACAAACACCCACATTCGCGTCTTCTCATCTATTTCGAGAAGCGCCGCTCCCGCCGTGCGGCTGAAAGGACGTTCTTCGGATTTGGGCGCGGTATGGCTGAACACGCGCGATTCAAGAATGGGATATCGGGTCAGGAGGTGTCCGGGCCAGTGGATCGGAGAGGGGAATGTGGCCACGTTTATGCCCATCGAAAGGGCTATGCGCTGTATCTGATGGAGGGAGACGCCTTCCTGTAACACCAGAATGTCGCATGACAGTTCTTCAAAGGCTTTCTGGAAATGCGCCGCCGTCTTTTCACTATCCGGGTCGCCAAGCTCTTTCGCGGCTTCCACGGGCGGGTACCCTTTCAAACCAAACACGTTGTATGTTCCGATACGCATAACGCAATGCCCTCTTGTGGAATAGCCCGAAGATAGCGTGGGGTTTTCACAACCGGCATAATGATAGACTCCGCTCCAATAGCTGGGTGGGTACAAAAAGGAGCCCGGAAAAATCTCCATCGAAAATATAGCGTTTTATCTCCGTCCTGTCAAGACATTTTCAGAATACGTTTTCCCCAATCCGGAGAAAGGATGCAAAAAAAGAATTTCTTGACAGAATTGCATTTTTGTGTTAATTTAGTGCCTATCCGAAAACTCACTTTCGTTCATGTCATTCTGAGTGCAACGAAGAATCTCGCCCTTCTAAAATCGCGATTCTTCACGGAGTTTACCCTGAACGTAGCCCAAGGGTTCAGAATGACAATGGGAGAGGGCGAAGCTGATTTTCGGATAGGCTCTCAGACCACAGAAGAATTCGAATCCGCACTGATACTCTAAGTCCAATAAGGAGGCCACAGTGAAAGAATTCCAACCTGCTCAGATTCGCAATATCGCTTTGATCGGACACGGCGACAGCGGCAAGACCACCCTGACGGAGGCGCTGCTGCTCTCCGCCGGGGAAACCACCCGTATGGGGAGGGTAGAGGATGGATCTACCCACTCGGACTACAGCCCGGACGAAATCGAACGGGGCATCTCTCTTGCGGCTTCCATGCTCCACTGCACCTGGCGCGGCCAGAAGCTGAACGCCATAGACACGCCCGGGTACACCGATTTTACCGGAGAGACCAAGGGGGCCATGCGGGCTGTGGATAACGCCGTTGTGGTGCTCCGATCCATAGAAGGCGTGGAAGTCGGCACGGAACAGGTATGGCAATACGCCGCGGACTATGAGTTACCCCGGCTTCTTTTCGTCAACAAGATGCGGAAAGAACACGCGAATTTCGACCGGGTGTACGAGATGATAGTAGAACGCTTCGGCCAAGAGGCCGTTCCTTTCCAGATTCCTGTGGATGCGGGCGAACAGTTCGAGAGTATCATTGACCTGCTCCGTATGAAAAAACTCGTCTATGAGGTGAGCGGCAAAGGGAAGCCCGTGCGGGAGGAGGAGATCCCAGAGGAGTTGAGCGAGCAAGCCGAAGCCGGACGGGAGAAACTCATCGAAGCGGCTGCCGAAAGCGACGATGCCCTGTTGGAAAAGTATCTCGAGGAGGGCGAGCTTTCCGACAAAGAACTGATCGCCGGCCTGCGCGCGGGGGTGCTCGCCAAAACGCTTTTCCCCGTCTTCTGCGGCGACTCCCTGACCAACGTGGGGGTGGACCGTCTGATGGATGCGATGTGCAGCTATCTGGCCTCCCCCTCGGATATTCCCACGGTGGTGGGAAAACAGCCGGATACCGGGGAAACGGTGGAAATCGAGACGATCCCCGCCGCTCCGTTGTCCGCGTTGGTTTTCAAAACCGTCTCCGAACCGCACGTGGGCGAGCTCTCCTTTTTCCGGGTATATTCCGGCACGCTCCAGTCCGGCGAGGAGGTGCTCAATACGACCAAGGGCAAGCGCGAGCACATCGGGCAGATCTTTTTCTTGAACGGCAAAGAACGCCACGAAATCGGAACGGTGCCGGCCGGAGATATGGGGGCCCTGGTCAAGCTCAAGGACACCCATACCGGGAATACCCTGTGTGACCGGGCGAAGCCCATCCAGCTTCCGGGCATTGACTTTCCCAAAGCCGTCATCCGCGTCGCGGTGGAACCCAAATCCAAGGGGGACGAAGAAAAAATCAGCGCCGGTCTGGCTCACATCCACGAAGAAGATCCCACGTTTATCTTCAACGTGGACGGCGAACTCAAGCAGACCATTATTTCGGGGCAGGGAGAACTGCATCTCGAAGTGGTGGTGGGCAAGCTGAAAAATAAATTCGGTGTGGAGGTGGAGTTGATCAAACCCAAAATTCCCTATCGGGAGACCATCAGGGGCACTTCCGAGATCCGTCACAAATACAAGAAACAATGGCGGGCGCGGCCAGTACGGCGAAGTCTATCTCAGGATCGAACCCTTGCCGAGGGGCGGCGGCTTCGAGTTCGTGGATGCCATCAAGGGCGGTGCCATTCCCGGAAAATTTATCCCGGCCGTGGAAAAGGGGCTGACCGAACGGGTCGCAAGCGGTGTGCTGGCCCATTGTCCCGTGGTGGACGTGAAGGTCACGTTGTACGACGGGTCCTTCCATACGGT
>JAUWMS010000386.1 GCA_030613045.1 Candidatus Latescibacterota bacterium
TGGCAGGGGATATCCGGGATACGATGCGGCACATCCTCCAGTGCTCCACAAATCAGGCGTTTCAGGGTGTGCTGAGACGCGCGGTGCAGGAGGGATTGCTCACCGGCTCCCGGCACAAGAAAATCGAGAAAAAGTTGGCGGCGCATACGTGCGACCGGGCCGGAGGAATCTGTGCGTTTAATGGCACGGGGAACAGCAGTCGCCACGTGGTGTCCGCGCTGGGACTGGCGCATCCCGCGGTGGAATTGTTGACGGAGCCGCCCACGCAGGCGCAGATCAATCCGGCGGTGGATGCACTGTTCGGATTCTGCAACGATCCGGCTTACAGCGTGTCGAATATCGTGACCCGGAATATAGAGAACGCGATCCGGGTGCACAGTGCCACGGGAGGCTCCACCAATCTGATGATGCACCTCGTCTCCATGATGCGCTACGCGGGACGGGATTTTGACGTGTGGGCACTGGATCGAATTCGCAGGAAGAAGACCGTACCCGATCTGTTTGACTACAGCCTGACGGAAGGGCGGGACATCTTCGTGCTGGCCGGGCAGGTTCAGGCCGGGAAAATACGGGGGATGGAGACGGTGATCTATGAGTTGGTGCAGCAGGATGTTCCGATGAACTTGGATGCGCCGACGGTTACGGGAACCTCATGGCGGGAACGGTTACGAGATGAGACGAATCTCCCCGCCTCCGGAGTGCGCGACAATCCGATCATCCTGTCCGAGCCGAAACGGCCGTTCAGCGGCATAGATGTGCTAAAAGGAAATTTCTTCGAGTCCGCCGTGATAAAGATCAGCGGCATGAAGGACGAGCAGATGGAGGCCTTCGACGGGAAGGCGCTCTTTGTGCTGTATTACGAGAACGAGGAGGAGGCGAATCAAGGATTGTTGGACGTGCATCTCCTGGATCATCTGAAGACGAGCGAGGAGATCAATCGGGAGGATCTTTTGGCGATGGCCCGGCACAACGGCGATTGGAATGACGAGATGACGGGCTGGACCAAAGCGAAGTTGTTCGACACGATGGTACAGAGGGAGTGGCTCAAATTGGCCGTCGTCATCAGCGGACAGGGGCCGGAGGCTTATGGAATGCCGGAGATGTTCACGCCGATGCATCACATCAACAGCAATGGGATGCTCAGGAAACTCGCGGCGCTCCTCAGCGACGGGCGGTATTCGGGTGTGACGTACGGGGCCGCCATCGGGCACGTGACCCCGGAGGCCAAAAATCGCGGAGGCATCCTCTACCTTCAGACCGGTGACATCCTCCTGCTCGGCCTGAGAGAATGCACCGTCCGCCTGCTGGACCGGGAAGCGTTTCGCGAAGGACGGATCGAGGAATACGCGGGGAGCTTATCGGAGGATCGAAGCGCCTTGGGCGAAAAACGACTGAAGCGCATCTCGAAACGCTCCCGACGCATCGCGCTCACCAATCGAATGATCGCGGTCACCGATGCGGCACACGGTGTAGTGCCAAGAATCGTGAGTAGTGAGTTGTGAGTGGGGGGGCTGGTTTACCAATCACCAACCGAAAGGAGATCCATGTTCCACGCCAGCATTTTAGACGCCATCGGGGATACACCCCTGATCAAACTGAGGAATATAACGGACGGGAACGTATTCGTGAAAGCGGAGTTCCTGAATCCCGGAGGAAGCATTAAGGATCGGGTGGCAAAATACTTGATCGAGGAGGCCGAGCGCGAGGGGAATCTGCGGGAAGGTTCGATCATTCTGGAGCCCTCCTCGGGCAACACGGGGATCGGGATGGCGATGATCGGCGTGCAAAAGGGATACCGTGTGATCGTGGTGATGCCGGAGGATATGAGCGAGGAGCGCAGAAAGATCATCCGCGCGTTCGGAGGCGAATTGATCTTCACGCCCGCGGAACAGGGACTTCAGGGATCGGTGGATAAGGTTCGGGAGATGGCGGCGGCGGACTCCCGGATATACGTTCCCCAGCAGTTCGAGAATCCCCGGAATCCGGAGATTCATTATCTCTCCCCGGCGCGGGAACTCTGGGATCAGATGGAGGGAAAAATCGCCGCGTTCGTGGCCGGCGTGGGAAGCGGAGGTACCTTGGGCGGCGTCGGAAAGTTTCTGAAGGAGCGGAACGAGCAGATTCGGGTGGTGGCGGTGGAGCCCCGAAACAGCGCGGCGTTGTTGGGACACGAGCCGGGCCTGCATCAGATTCAGGGCATCGGAGACGGCTTTGTTCCCCCGGTGCTCGACACGTCGCTCATAGACGAGGTGATCACCGTGACGGACGAAGACGCCATCGAGACTACGCGCGCACTGGCGAAGAAAGAAGGGTTGCTGGTGGGCACGTCCTCCGGAGCGAACGTGTGGTCCGCGTTTCGGCTCGTGGCGGAGATGGGGAAGGAGAAGCACATCGTGACCATATTGCCGGATCGGGCGGAACGGTATTTCAGCACGAGTTGGATCTGACCTCCGACCGTGCGATGAACCGCACGGTTCGGTAAGGACGGCCGGAGTCTCATTTCCGAACCGTGACGTTTACGTCACGGAGGAATTTCAGGCTGTTACTCATACCGCAACGCCTTCACCGGATTGGCCAGCGCGGCTTTGACCGCCTGAAAGCTCACGGTCAGCAACGCAATACCCAGCGCGAGGACGCCCGCCAAAAGAAACGTTCCCACTCCGATATTTGTGCGATACGCGAAGTCCTGCAGCCAGCGGTTCATGGCCCAGTACGCCACAGGCCAGGCGATGAGGTTGGAGATGATCACCAGTTTGGTGAACTCTTTCGAGAGCAGCAGGACGATACCCGATACCGAAGCGCCGAGTATCTTGCGAATGCCGATCTCTTTGGTGCGCTGTTCGGTGGCGAAGGAAGTCAGACCGAATAAGCCGAGACAGGCGATGAAAACAGCCAGCAAGGCGAAGTACGCGAAGATGGTCTGCCATCTACGTAGCGGACGGTAAACCTGCTCGATATCCTGAGCCAAGAAGGAAAAACGGAAAGGCTGGTCGGGAAAAAGCCGCTGCCATTGAGTCCGGATAGAGTTGACCGTCTCAGGGATTGACTGCGGACCGATCCGGATCAGGGCCTGGCGGTAACTCCAGTCGGCCTGAGCAATGGCGAATACTATGGGCTGGGGACGAATGTCAAGAGGACGATGATTGAAATCTCTGACCACGCCGATGATTGTGCCGTCACATACGGGAACGATTTTATTCTGCATTCGCCAGAAAAGCTCGACCGGGCTTCCCGGACCGAACTCCGCCCCCAGAAACTTCCGGGCCGATTCATTGAGCAGGATCGCATGCTTAGCATCAGAGGTAATCTCCCTGGAAAAATCTCTCCCAGCGGCCAATTCAATATCGAGGGTTTTAAGGTAGTCATGGTCCACGTAGATGATGCCGATACCTGTGTCCTCCGCTGACCCCGTTGCCCGGATTTGAATTCCATTGTGATCGGTCACGCCGGGCTTATTGGACGACACCGTAACTCCTACTATACGTGGATTCTTGAGTAGTTCGTGCTTGAACAGCTCGTAATTCCGAGCGCGGTTGGGGAGAAAAGAGAGGGGAACCGAGATCACGTGCTCCTTGTCGAAACCCAGGTCTTTGTTCGTCAGAAAATGGTGCTGTTGGTATAGGACGATTGTACTGACGATCAAGATGACCGACAGCACGAACTGAAACACCACCAGCACTCTCCTGAACCAATTCCCCTTGCTGCCTCTGTGCACCAGC
>JAUWMS010000262.1 GCA_030613045.1 Candidatus Latescibacterota bacterium
CCTATTACAACGCCGATCCGGACCTTACTCTGGACTATCGCTTCGATTCCTCGCACTTTGCCGCATCGAGTGGCCTGACGCTCTCCTATCTCGTGACGCGGCTCGATGGGTATTCGATGGACGATATCCGGGGGATGATAGATCGGGCGCGGCAGGCGGGCAAAGCGCGTGAGGAATACGTGTGGCTGTTGGACGACGATCAGAAGACCTACGATCAGATGAAAGACGCGTACGACCGTCTGGTGGAGATGGGCGAGCCGGTCTTCCCCGATCCGTGGACGGACGACAAAACGTGGATCAATCAGGCTCCGGCCAAGCTGATGGGCTACACGTCCCACGGCATCCATGCGGATATGCACGACGGGTATATCACCGATTTTCTCCAGTTCGAGTATGCGGCCGGCGCGCTGTTCAATACATACGAGAGCTTCAACGGGTATGGTCTCCGAAGCCCGGATCAGAGCACGCACGGTCAGGTGGCCGAGTTTATCCGGGCGGGCGGCACCGGCGGGATCGGGAACGTGTACGAGCCGTATGCGTCCAGCATCGGCCACGAGGAGATTCTGTATCCGGCATACGCGGCCGGCTATCCTCTCGCCGACGCAGCCTATATGTCCCTGGCGTACCTCGATTTTGCGTCCATCGTAGTGGGCGATCCGCTCACGTGCATCGCGCCGACAGTCGATTCTCCCTCTATTGGACTGAATCGACCACAAAAACCGGTCCGACCGGAGCTGGCCTCTTTTTCGGCGACGAACCAGGCGGGAAAGATCGTGCTGAACTGGGCCACTTTCTCCGAACCCTCCGAACTGAACTTCGAGCTATACAGAAGCTTAGATGAGAACGATCCGGGCGAACGCATCACCCCATCCGACATTGCGGGTGCGGGGCAAGACGGAGGAACGTACTCCTATACGGACACCGACCTGCACGCCACGGGAACCTACTTCTATCGCCTACAAGGCATTACGTCTCTAGAGAAAGTGTTTCTTGGAAATCCCGTGCTCGTCCAAATAGACCGCAATCTGTTGAATTCCTCCCTGAACGCCTCCAATCATCCGAATCCCTTCAACGCCGCTACCCGGATTCAGCTTACTCTTCAGGAGAGCGGTCCGACCTCTCTGATCGTCTACGACCTCCTCGGTCGAAAAGTACGCACGCTCATAGGCGACGAGAGGTCGGCCGGCTCCTGGTCCGTCATCTGGAACGGCCGGGACGACGCCGGCAGAACCGTGGCCAGCGGCACCTATTTTTACCAGCTCAAAAATGATGGACAGACCTTTACGCAGCAAATGGCCTACGTCAAATGACTCTAATCCCCTGGCTCACAGATGAAAGGAGGTAACCTACCTTGTTGCACAGTTCACGAGAAAGTGCAGCCTTATTTCTGAGCCACCACATCGCGATACGCCAAAGCGATGCGAAGCGGAGAGGATCAATAAACGCAAGCTGAACCATCTATGAGGAGGTCTGACCTTCGGACAAAGACACTTCGGCTCCGCAAGAAGAGGGCCTCTTCATCTCAACAAGCCTACGGCCTTTGATGTGAATGACCATCGTAATGCTGCAAAAAAGAGAGGAGGACACTATGTTCACAAGAGCTAAGCCTGTACTCTGGGGTCTGTTCACCCTTTGTGTGATGGGATTGGGATTAAGTTCTCTAATGACCGACGTTGCCGCCCAAGGGTATGGGCAGGGCGAGACCGTGAAGATTACCCCGTCCGGCGCCAAGATTATGCTGGGCCACATTAGACAGTTCAAGGTCAGCGGGGCGGCGGCGGACACCTATACATGGGCTATCCTGGAAAGCGGCTATGCGGAGGGCGTTACCGTGGGCACCATAGACGCGACCGGGCTCTTCACCGCTTCAAACGGCGGTTACGTCATCCTCGCTGTAATGGAGGAGGACGACATCATCGCCTCCACGGACCCGATCTTCGTCATCGGAGGTCCCACGAAGATGGGCAAAGGAAGAGGAGGAAAGGCATTCTCGGCAGGGGACACCTTAGTCGTGGTGGATTTTCCGTCCACCGCGTGTGACAGGGCGCTCACCGTCCAGATCGAGAAGCGGGTTCAGAACGAACTGCCAACCCAGGCTAAGGGGAAGGGAACGGCCGTCGCGGTGTTTGAGGTCAACGTAACAGATACCGAGACCGGTGAGAACGTCGGGAAGAAGGGGTTCAAGGCAAAGGTTCGCCTGAGGCTCCACTATAACGACGAGGACGTCCCCGATGGGGTGGCCGAGGAGGATCTGGTAGTAACCCCTTTCAACGAGGAGGAAGAGGAGTGGGAGGAGGTTCCGGAGGAGG
Source organism: Candidatus Latescibacterota bacterium (assembly GCA_030613045.1). Lineage (GTDB taxonomy): Bacteria > Latescibacterota > 4484-107 > 4484-107 > 4484-107 > 4484-107. Next base: position 2,310 of record JAUWMS010000262.1, read on the forward strand.
ATGTGGTGGAGATAGATCGGGAGGAGAATACGATCACGATCGAGACGGATCACGCTTCCTTCTGGAGTGTGATGGATAGCACCTCTCTCTCCGTAGTTGTAGAGTCCACAACCTGGGGACAGATCAAAAGCCTGCTCAGGTAGATTTGATCCGGAAGCCTTCAGAGAAAAAGCCCTCCGAGTTGTTTGGAGGGCTTTTCATTTTGATCGTAGAGGAATTCCGATTTTTGGCCTTCCCGAGAGACCTCGGAGATCTGCCGATCAAAGAGGCTTATAAAATCCCGCCAGAAGGGCGCTAAGGTCATTTTTAGGTTGGTTCGGGAAATTGTTTTCCCGAACCTGATTTGGCCCAAGACTAAAGCATCGGGATTACAAAATCCCGATGCAACGGAAATTGGGAAAGTGGGGTCCCAACGTTTCACCGCCTCACTTTCTCACTTTCTCACTTTCTCCCCTTCTTTCCTCCGCGTCCTCTGCGCTCTCCGCAGTTAAATCTAATTTTGAACCTTCCTGCGAATCAATCAATCCTTGTGATCGCCCTTTTTCTTATCCGTCAGACCGATCGTACCGCTCCCAAAAATCTCGGGTCACGCCCTCCACAATCACCTCCGGACATCGGCGTCGCACGCGCGCTAAGGGCATCCGTTCTGGTTTGTCGCCGCGCATCCACGCGCAGATCGCCTCCAGAGGGGTATTCAGAATAATGCGCCAGCACATGGTGCATGGCCGCGCCGTGATCTCCTTCCCCGTGGTGTGATCGAATCCCGCGAGGTACATCACGCCCTCCTCGCACGCCTCCATCGAGGGAATAAGCAGCGCATTCATCTCCGCGTGGATGGATCGGCACAGCTCGTATCGTTCCCCCGGAGGAACGTGGTGCTCTTGGCGGTAGCACACCTCACAATGGGCCACGCCGTGCGGCTGCCCGTTGTACCCCGTGGAGATGATGTGTCCCCGCCTGTCCACGATCACGGCTCCGTAGTTCCGGCGCAGACACGTGGAGCGCTTCGCCACGTTCAGGGCGATACTGAGGAAATACTCCATTTTTTCCGGTCGCATACTTGCTCTCCGTTTTTTACCGCGGAGGTCGCAGAGATCGCTGAGAAAAACAGAAACTCAGGAACCTCTCTGCGTGCTCAGCGGCCTCTGCGGTAAAATTGTTTTTAAATCCGGGCGTCACGCCTCCCTCCGAAGCTGGCGCGCGATGTCCCGCTGCATATCTCTTCGGGCAATATCCTCCCGCTTGTCGTACTCGCGTTTTCCACGAGCCAGGCCCAACTCCACTTTGGCCCGCCCTTTTACAAAATAGAGCTTGAGCGGGACCAGCGTCAATCCCTTCTCCTTCACTTTGCGCAAAAGCCGCTTGATCTCCATCTTGTGAAGGAGCAGCTTGCGTTTTCTCGTGGGATCGTGATTGAACCGGTTCCCCTCCTCATACGGGTTGATGTGCATATTGTGGAGCCAGGCCTCATTGCCCTCGATGCGCGCGAAACTGTCCTTGAGATTGACCTGCCCCTGACGCAGGGACTTGACCTCCGTGCCCTGCAGCACAAGCCCCGCTTCCACGCGGCTCAGGATGTGGTACTCGTGGCGCGCTTTTCGGTTTTGCGTGATAAGTTTGGATGCGGCTTCCGCCATCGTGTGCTCCTCTGATGGTTCGTGATAACGACAATTTGCGTAGGGGCGATCCTTGTGATCGCCCTTGTTTTTGGGAGGAGGGAGCGAAACCAAGATGCGCCCCTACGTTCAGTCTACCGTCGGAAGACAGCTCATCCGCAAACGGGCGCATCCCAATGGAATGAGCGTGATCTCCTCCTCCGGTTGATCGGACGGCACCGGACGGGCCTTCAGTTCCTCCACGGTCTCGTTTTCGAGACCCCATCCGGGAATCCGCTTCCCGCGCGCTTTGATCTCGATGGGCGCCGCTTCGACGGTCCACGGCTGATCCGCGACCGCTCCCTTTTCCAGCACCGCAAGCGAGGCGCCCGGATCGCCCCGGTCGATGATCAGACCGTAGTTCCACGGCGTGGTGGGAAACACCTCCCCTTCCGGCCACTCGTCCGTGCCTCCGCAGCGCTTCCACGCCTCTTCGATCTTCACGGAGTAACTCAACGGTCCCCGATCCACAGTCACGCTGCCATTGCGCGGCCATTGGGTCAGAGCAACCTGCATCGGCATCTGAACGCGGATCGTGTCTCCATCGGACCAGGTGCGCTCGATGCGGAGATAGGTTCCGGGATCGGGCGCGGCGTCTATGGTTTGACCGTTCACGGAGACCTTGAATCCCCGGCACCAGCGCGGCACGCGGAGATAGCGCGGGAACGCCACGGGATCGGAGGTCTCGAGGGTCATCGCGGCTCCGCCCTCGAAAGGGTAGTCCGTGTCCGTTCGGATCGTCACGGTCGTTCCATCCCCGACCTGAGCGGTGACTTCGCACGCGCCATACAGCCAGGCCGCCAACCCATTGTCGGACGTGGCCTGCCAAAGATTCTGCACATACCACGGCCAGCCCATCGCCACGTTATGCTGACAGCACCGGTAGATGTGAGGAGAGTAGCAAATCTGGCGACCTTTGTTATAATATTCGTGCTGCTCCGAGGCGTCGAGCTGAGGCTGATTCGAGGCGGTGAGGTAGTGCAATCCCTTCCGGTCCGGCGTCTGAGAAGCGGGGAAATGATTCAACATCACGTCTTCGCATCGGTCGGCGTATTTGGGATCGCCGGTGATCCGCCCGAGGATGTAGAAGCTCTTGGCGAACTCAGTCATTCCGCAGGTCTCG
>JAUWMS010000571.1 GCA_030613045.1 Candidatus Latescibacterota bacterium
TCGGGAGGGAGATTGGGCTGAGATTCGCATCCGCGACACGGGCACGGGGATTCCGGAGGCGGTCCGGTCGAAGATTTTCGATCCGTTTTTCACCACCAAGGAGGTGGGAAAAGGGACGGGGCAGGGACTGGCTATTTCCCACAACGTGGTGGTGGAGAAGCTAGGTGGGACGATTACGTTTGAGACCGAAGTGGGAAAGGGGACGACCTTTGTTATTCGCCTTCCCATCGGAAACGAGTCCACTATGGAAGGGAATGAAAGATGAAGAGACAAATCCTTTTTGTGGATGATGAGCCAAAAGTGCTCCGGGGGTTGCAGCGGATACTCCGCGATCAAACCGACGTGTGGGATATGACTTTCGCCTCCAGCGCTTCCGAAGCCACGGAACAGTTAGCTCAGAACGACTACGACGTGGCCCTGCTCGATGTCAAAATGCCCGGAAAGAACGGGCTGGAACTGCTGGCCGGGATCAAGGCCGACGCTCGAACGCGGGATATGGAGGTGGTTATGCTCACGGGCCTGCGGGATCAAAGCCTGAAAAGCCAAGCTCTTGACCTCGGCGCCGCGGATCTGCTGAACAAGCCGGTGCTGAAAGAAGACCTCGTGGCGCGTCTGAACAATGCACTGCGTATGAAGTCCTATCACGAAAAACTGCAAGCCCAGAACGTCGTATTGGAGCAACAGGTCATCCTGTCTCAAAAGATGGAGCTGGTGGGGGTGCTCGCCGCGGGAATGGCGCATGACCTCAATAATATCCTCACGCTCATAGTGGGGTACAGCGAGATCACGGCGTTTCTTCTGCCCGACGACTCGAAGGCGCGGGAGAAGTTGAAGCAAATAACGCGTGCCGGCGACCGTGCCGGGATGATCGTACAGCAGATCCTCAGATTTGGCAAACAGACCGAAGCGCCTCGCGGACGGTGTACTCTTGGACCGGTAATTGATGAGTGTCTGGAGCTCCTCCGACCCGCTCTCCCGGAGGGGGTGGATATCGAATGGGAAGGTCCGGAAACCGACCGTCTTGTCCAAGCCGACGCAACCGAGATGTATCAAGTGCTGATGAATCTCTGCATCAATGCCGGCCATGCCATGAAGCATGGAGGCGTGCTGAAAATTTCGCTTATCGAAACGGAACTGGACGCGGATTCCATACCGCCCGACCACGAAGAAATGTGTCCCGGCTCTTTTTTGCGATTGGAGGTATCCGATACGGGGGACGGGATGGACCCGGCTACCGCAGAACACATCTTTGAACCCTTATTTACCACCAGGGGATCTCAGGGAGGCACTGGCCTTGGGCTGTCCGTGGTCCAGCGGATTGTAAAGAACTATGGAGGGCTGGTAACGGTCGAAAGCAGCCGGGGAGAAGGGACTTCTTTTTTCGTCTATCTGCCCCTCCCCTGAACTACACCGTGTCCCGCCAAGCCGAGAAGAAGGGAGAGGATCGATGCCGGACAAAAAGAGCGTGCTGTTCGTGGATGACGAGCCGAGGATTTTGGACGGTCTTCGCCGTATGCTGCGCCCCATGCGCCACCAATGGAACATGGCGTTTGCGGGAAGCGGGCCGGATGCACTGGACATGTTGGCCAAGGTACCCTTTGATGCGATCGTAACGGATATGC
>JAUWMS010000403.1 GCA_030613045.1 Candidatus Latescibacterota bacterium
CATTTGGGTTTTGAAATTTGACATTCATTTCAGCCACTTGCAAAACTCCGGAAAACAATAGGATGCCACTGAGGATAGTTTTGTAAGTGGCTCATTTGAGCTTTAGAAGTTGTCATTACGAGGACGATATTCTGATTTAACGACGTCAAGTCATTTCGGCAAAAAGAGCGGTTGATGAATAATTCAGGCCAAGGACGATAATATAAAAGATTATCCGCTCCGTGTCAATCTTCTTTTTGGGTACGGACGCAAAATTTATGTTGACAACCTTTCCTCACCTGAATTATTCATCAACAATCTAACCCCCCGGCCCCCTTCCCTGCAAGGGAAGGGGGGCTGAGAAAAAATGAACAAACGCTTCCTGAACAGTACTCCATTTTATGACGCAGCACATCGGGGAGGCGTTCCCAGGCGGGAGCGTGGGAACGAGAGGACCTAAGGGCTGTGAGCGAAGCGAACTTTCTTGTGCGACCAAAAAGGATTTCGCTTGCATTTTGTGCCCGTCTGTCGTATTTTATACCGAATTCGCACTGCGGAGGCCTTCCCGTGCCGCGACCTCGCATTACGTTTCACGTTTTACGCTACTGCCGTTTCTAAGGAGCCGGAAATGTCTATGGATCAAAGATTAAATACAGAAAGTATTACTCCTGAATTCATAAATTACATCATTGAAAAAATCGTTCGGGAGATTCAACCAAAAAAAATCATTCTGTTCGGCTCGTATGCCAGAGGCGACTTCAACCGAGCCAGTGACCTGGATCTGTTCATAATCAAAGATGGCGAAGAATCCAGCCGCATAATGAGGCGGAAGGTAGAGGCATTGCTCTGGGGGCGACGGTTTCCGGTGGATCTGATCGTGCGAAAACCAGAGGAGGTGGCATGGAATTTCAGAGCCAGGAATCCCTTCTATACTAACCCACATCTTCAAAGATGGAAAGGTGCTCTATGAAATAAATGAAGCACATCATCTGTAGAACACCTCCCTTCACGTTTCACGTTTTACGTTTCACGAATTACACGCTACGCCCTGCGTCCCCTACAACTCTGCAATAAACTTACCGGAGCAACCATCATGGAACCCACCCCCATCGGAGAAGTTATCGAAAGCACTACCTCGGAATTGACCGTCCAGTGCTGGGAGCTGCACGTCTCCCCTCCCTTTGGCTCCTTCGTCCGGGCGGATTCGGAGCCTCCGGTCTTCGGGCTGGTGTCCAACGTGACCACGCGTTCGGTGGAACCCAACCGCCGTCCGGCGGCGTACCGGAAGACCGCGGAGGAACTGATGATGGAGCAGCCCCAGATTTTCGAGCTTTTGAAGACGGAGTTTGAGGCCCTCGTGATCGGGTACGTGGACAGCCCGGCGATCCGACAGACGTTGCCCCCTCAGCCTCCGAGAATCCACACCTTCGTCCGGCCCTGTTCCACGGAGGAAACGAAACAGTTCACCGACCACTGGGATTTTCTTCGCTCCATTCTGACCTCAAACGCGCCCACCGATGAACTGATCATAGCCGCCGTGCGCAACGCGTTCGAAGCGCATAATCACGACATGGCCTATCTGGTGCAAACCGGCAAAGAACTTTCCCGGCTGATCCGGGACGATTACGACCGCCTGCACTCGATCATCAGGAGAGTCGCGCAGTAAATGGATTGCGGATTGCGGATTGAAACCTCACCGCAAAGACGCAAAGAGCGCAGAGAACTTCAAAACCTTTTCGTAGGGTTTTTTCTGCGAACTCTGCGACTCTGCGGTGCAAAAATCCCCACGCCCCAATCCGAAATCCGAAATCGCAGGAAGGAGGATGACTTCGTGAAGCCGCGCGGAAACATCGGCATCATCACCCGGGGCTCTCTGGTCGAGGGGCTGGAGATGAAACTGGATGCCTCCCACAGTGTGGAGGACATCAAGGCCGGGAAGTTCGTGGTGATCGAGGGGGAAAAGAATGAATTCTTCTCGATGATCACCGACCTTCGGTTAGACGCCACCAATCCGGAGATCCTGATCCATCCCCCGGAACAGGACAACGCGCTGATGCGGGACGTACTAAACGGCACGAGCACGTACGCGACCGTGTGTCTGCGTCCCATGCTGATGCTCGGCAAAGAGGAGGCGGTCGGGGGCGAAGACGAGATCCGACCGGTAAAGACCATACCGAGCCATTTCTCCCGAGTGGGCGAGGCGGAAGAGGACGACGTGGGACGCATTTTCGGACGCGAGGATAAAGGGCCTCAATTTTTTAACATCGGAACCCCCCTGGATATGGAGACGCCGGTGTGTTTGAACCTGACCCGGTTCGCGGAGCGCAGCAACGGTATTTTCGGAAAGACGGGCACCGGGAAAACTTTTTTGACCCGTCTCGTGCTCAGCGGCCTGATCCGGAACGACAAAGCGGTCAATTTCATCTTCGATATGCACAACGAATACGGGTGGCGCGGGATGAAGGAGAGCAGCAAGGGCGCCTCCTTTGTGAAGGGACTCAAGCAGGTCTTCGGAAACCGGATCGCCATTTTTTCCTTAGACCCGAAATCCTCCCGGGATCGGGGCGTGCAGCCGGACCACGAGGTTTTCATCTCGTACGAGCAGATCCAGGTGGAGGACATCGCGCCGCTTCAGGAGGAACTCAGGCTGAATCCGACCGCGATGGAGTCCGCCTATTTGGTGTACGCCATCTACAAGGAAAAGTGGCTGGAAACCCTGCTGGATCAGGAGGGCAAAGGAGTCGAGGAGTTCGCCGAGGAGATCGGAGCGCACAAGGGATCGCTGGTGGCGCTGCATCGAAAGCTCAAGCGGCTGGAACACTTTCCCTTTATGGTCAAACGCTTCCGGGGCGGCGACTCCATAGACCGCATTATGGAATACATAGACCGGGGCATCCACATCGTGCTGGAATTCGGCCGGCAGACGAGTATGCTGTGCTATCTGTTGGTGGCGAACATCATCGCCCGGAGAATCCACGAAGAATACGTGAAGAAAAGCGAGCGCTATTACGCCACTCAGAAACCGGAGGATCAGCCGCGGCAGCTCGTTCTCACCATCGAGGAGGCGCATAAATTCCTCAATCCCGTGGCGGCCAAACAAACCATCTTCGGCGCCATCGCGCGGGAGATGCGGAAATACTTCGTGTCGCTTTTGGTGGTGGATCAGCGCCCCTCCGGGATAGACGAGGAAGTGCTCTCCCAGATCGGCACCAAGATCGTGGCGCTGTTAAACGACGAAAAGGACATTCAGGCCATCCTGACCGGGGTGAGCAATGCCTCTGGCCTCAGAAGCGTATTGGCCAGTCTGGATTCCAAACAGCAGGTCCTGGTCCTCGGACACGCGGTTCCCATGCCCGTCGTGATCCAGACCCGGAACTACGACGAACAATTCTATCGGGATATGGGAGACCTGAGTCGGAAGGGGCGCAAAGAGCGGGCGGAGAAAGAGGTGGTGGAGTTGTTTGGATAGGATATGAAGGTCAGAGATCAGAGGTCAGAGATCAGAGGTCAGAGATCAGAGGCCAGAGGTCAGAGGCCAGAGGCCAGAAGGCAGAGGACAGAGGACAGAACTCATAGGACACAAGACAGAGGACACAAGACAGCAGACACAAGTCAGACGCCAACA
>JAUWMS010000379.1 GCA_030613045.1 Candidatus Latescibacterota bacterium
GTCTCCGAGAACCAACTCAAGCTGCAACACCTGCTCGTTGCGTCCGCGAAACAGCGCCAGCGCGCGGTGCGACGGGATTTTTCGGATCGGCTCCCGGTAGTCGAAATAGTCCTGAAATTTGAGGCCCGCCTGTTCCCGCCCTTCGATCACGCGGGCGCACAGCATGCCGTGGCGCCATAAATACTCGCGCAACCAACCAAGAAGATCCGCCTCTTCGGCGAAGTCCTCCATCAGAATGTGACGCGCGCCCTCCAGGGCCGCCTTGGTGTCGGGGACTCCTTTTTCGGGATCCACGAAGGGCTGCGCCAGCGTCTCCGGATCGTGCTCCGGGTTGGATAAAAGCTGTTCGGCCAGCGGCGCAAGCCCGGCTTCCCGGGCGATCTGGGCTTTGGTGCGCCGTTTGGGTTTGTAGGGCAGGTACAGATCCTCGAGCCGGGTTTTGGTGTCCGCAGCCCGAATGACGGCCTCCAGCGGCTCGGTGAGTTTGCCCTGATCGGCGATGCTCTGGAGGATCACGTCTCGGCGTTCCTCCAGCTCGCGCAGGTAATGCAATCGTTCTTCCAAGGTCCGCAACTGCGTATCGTCCAGACCTCCGGTGGCTTCCTTACGGTACCGGGCGATAAACGGCACGGTGGCCCCCTCGGCCAACAGGGCGATGGCGGCAGCCACCTGCTGGGGGGGAACGTTCAGCTCCTCTGCGATTTTTACGGCGATGGGATCCATTATGGGTGCTCTCTCGGCCTTTTGTAAGGGATTCACGTGAGTAAGCTCCCGAAGGTCGCGGAACCTGCGGGAGGTTAGCGCACCTGAATTCCCGGGGATGGAAAAACGGAAAACTCTGGAAATCTGCAAACCTCGTTGCTGACAGAACGTGATCTCTTTGATTCCATCTTAAGCGAATCACTCGCTGAGAAGGTCAGATAGCGAATATACCAAAGATATCCGGAAAGTCAAGAAGTTTTCACTTATTCCCACATCTTTCTCTATCGGGATGGTTTTCGAAGCCGAGCGTCCGATCCGGGAAGTCCGATGGGAGAACCCCTACCGGTTCCATTGATGCGCCCACGCGAACCGCTGATGCGCCTATGAGAACCGCGGCAAAAAACGCTTGACTTTTAAGGGAGGGGGAATTACATTAGCACAACGTGCTATTCTGAGTTTCGGAAAAACTCACAGCGGAGTGAAACGGGGATCGGAAGCGCCCACTCAGTTCGTTTCTGATCAATGGAACACGGCATTTTGGAGAGGAGGCTTCAAAGCCTATGGGGATGACCATCACAGAAAAAATCCTGGCCGCTCACTGCGGAAAAGCCCGGGTCGAGCCGGGCGAAATGATCACCGCCAAAATGGATGCGGTGCTCTGCAATGACATCACCACACCGGCGGCGATTACGATGTTGAAGGCGAAGGGGATGGACCGGGTGTTCGATCCGGACAAAATCGTGGTGACGCCGGATCACTTCGTGCCCAACAAGGACATCAAAAGCGCGGAACTCGCCAAGCGGCTGAGGGAGTGGGTGTATCGGCACAATATCCAACACTATTACGAAATCGGGCATCACGGCGTCTGCCACGCGATCTTCCCGGAGGAGGGATACGTGCGCCCTGGCACTGCGGTCGTTAGTGCGGATTCCCATACGTGCACGCACGGAGCACTCGGGGCTTTTGCCACGGGCATCGGCAGCACGGATCTCGCTGCGGTGATCTACTCCGGCGAATTGTGGTTCAAAGTGCCGGAATCCATGAAATTCGTCCTGAACGGAAGGCTGCCGGAGGGCGTGTATTCCAAGGACATCATCATGGAGATCATTCGGCGGACCGGCGTGGACGGCGCGCTCTATCGGGCGATGGAATTCGTGGGGCCTGTGATCGGGGAGCTGTCCGTGGAGGCGCGGATGACGATCTGCAATATGGCGATCGAGGCCGGTGGCAAATCCGGCGTCATCGCGGCGGACGATACGACCATCTCGTACGTCCAGGCGCGCACGGACGTGCCGTTCGAGGCGGTGGCCTCCGACCCGGATGCAACTTACGTGGATACGATGGATGTCGAGGTGTCCGAGCTGGAGCCTATGGTCGCGTTTCCCCATCTGCCGTCCAATGGAAAGCGCGTGTCTCAGATCGAAAAAATTCCGGTGGATCAGGCGTACATCGGCTCGTGCACGAACGGACGCATCGAGGACCTCAGGATCGCGGCGAAGGTTTTCGAGGGCCGGAAGGTCGCTTCCAAAACACGCTGCCTGATCGTCCCGGCCACCACGAAAGTCTGGCGGCAGGCGATGGACGAAGGACTGTTTGCCATCTTCCAGGATGCGGGATGCGCCATCTCCACGCCCACGTGCGGAGCGTGCCTCGGCGGGTACATGGGCATTCTGGCCGAGGGAGAGCGGTGCGTCTCCACGACGAACCGGAACTTCGTGGGGCGAATGGGGCATCCTAAGTCGGAAGTGTATCTCGCAAGTCCGGCCACGGTGGCGGCTTCGGCGGTGGTGGGCGTTATTGCGGATCCGAGGGAAATGTTTAGATAAACGCGGTGATGCAGGAGGAGCCAATGACTGAGATAACAATACATAACGGGCAAGTAGAACAGCAAGAATCAGAGAAGCTTGAATTCAAAGAAAGCCTAATGAAGGGTAGAATCCTTGAGGCAGTAGGAGCTTTTGCCAATAGAAATGGAGGAGTAATTCTGGTCGGGGTGTCAAAACAGAACGTAGTAGGGGTGTCTATGACTGAAGCAAGTATTAGGTCGCTTGTTCAGTCCATATTGAACAACACTGACCCGCAACATGAGGTCTCGCCTCATATCAAAGATGTAACTAATGCCCAAGGGGAAGAAGTCCAAATACTGCGCATCGAAGTGAAAGAAGCTACTGATAAGCCGGTTATAGCAGACGGCCGAGTTTGGCGTAGGATCGGCGCTAGCAATCGAAAGATAAAGAAGAGAGATAGGTTAAAAGCAGAACTATTTGGAATGGAAGATAAGCTCTATTGTATAGTAGATAAACTTGAGATAATGAGAAGAGAAATCGAGGACGGAATCAAGGATTGGGAGACAGTTCGCAAGGATCTCGCTGATTCTTACCACGAATTAGCCGGCCTTCGACGTCTACTTCGAGATTTGCGCGAGAAAATAGACTATGCCGTAGAGGACTTACGCCGTGCAGCACAATGCACACTGACGCCACCTGCCCCAGGGTCCTCAGAGCGGAAGGTGCGCACTGATGTTTCGCGACAGATCAAGAATGTGATTGAACAGCACCTTCTCGAGGTTATTAAGCAACTAAGTATAGAGTAATCCTGTCGGCTGCAAGCTACGTATTTATTGTGGATGTACGGCACCTTCGGGTATCTTTAACGTTAACATATGGAGGAGAAAATGACTAAGGGACGTTTTTGGGCACTACTGCTTGCCAGCATAGTCTTAGGGATCGTCTTTGCCGCGGAAACGGCCTTTTGCGCGAGGGTGGCGGTGATTGACTTCGAGAGCATCGGCGATGACCCGAACATCGGGCGAGGCGTGACCGAGATCGTCCGAACCGAGCTGATCAAGACCGGCAACTACGAGGTGGTCGAGCGCGCCCTTCTGAATAAGATCATCGAAGAGCAGCGGTTTCAGCTTTCGGATCTGGTGGATCCCAGCAAAGCCGTGGAATTAGGGAAATTGCTGGGAGCGGACTTGATCCTTACCGGATCGGTGGTGAAGATCGGCACGAGCTACACGATCAACGCACTATTCATCGATGTTAAGACCTGAAGGGCGCAAAGGGCGGAGGACATC
>JAUWMS010000268.1 GCA_030613045.1 Candidatus Latescibacterota bacterium
CGATCCGGCAATCCCGATGAATGACCACATGATGCCCGATCCGGCAATCCCGCCCGATCACCGCGCCCGTCTCCACAATGGTTCCCCGTCCGATCTCCTTACCCGCCCCCACCACAGCCTCTTCGCTGATCCAATATTCCATCGTTTCCTCTCCGGTGTGATTTTTCATGATATCTACTCATCCTCTCATCCGTCCAAAAATTGACAAAAATACGAAAAAAACCCTTGACAAATCGCAATCTCTTTTGTATCTTGTCAAAAGTAGTAACATATTGTAGCATAAAATAACACAGCTCGATTTCAGAATCGAAGCCGACTCTCAAAGAACGGCTTCATTTTTCAGGAGATGCCCGCGATGCGCTTCCTTCCCCTCTGCCGACGAGTTCTCTTGATCCTCTCCGGCGGCTTCGTGTTTTCCACGTTCCTCTGCCTGATGCTCGACGAGATGGCCTCATGGGGCATCCCCCAGGTCAGCGCGGTAGTCGAGGCCATTCTGAACGGATTCTGATTCCCCCCGACTGAACCCTCATACAAATCCTTCCTTTGCACAAACTCCTTATGAGATCTATACATTCCGCTTGGATTTACTTCGTGCCTCTGTGCCTTTATGCCCCTGTGCCCGATTCTTTGCTTACGATTTTTCCCCGCTGTCTTCATCCCTCCACCACACACTCGATCAGCGCCACCACATTCTCCAAAGGCACGTCCGCCTGAAGCGTAATCCCGGGCTCCAGGATATATCCCCCTCCCCTGGCCATCTTATCCAACGTCCGCAGCACCACTTCCCGCACCTCCTCCGGCGAGCCATGGGGCAGGATTTCCTGCGTGGAAATGCCTCCCTGAAACGTCAGATCCGCGCCGAACGTCGTCTTCAATTCCCAAATATCCATCGCCTCCGGTTGAATGGGATGCAGTATATCCAGTCCGATCCCGATCAGATCCGGGATAATTTTGCGCACATTCCCGCACGAGTGGAGCATCGTCTTCAATCCAAGCGACTTCGCCTCTTCGAAAATCCGCTTCAGTCTCGGGCGGAGAAAATAGCGCCAATCTTGCGGACTCATCACCAGATCTTTCTGCGTACCGTAATCGTCGCTGAGGAAGATGGCATCCACGTCGTATCGGGCCAACTTTCGCATCGTGGCCAGATCGTATTCCATAATTTGCTCCAACAGCGCTTCCAGAAATCCCCGATTCAGCGCCACGTCGCACAGGGCCTCCTCCATCCCCCGCAGGAACGTCACCCGCTCCCACAGATCCCCGATCGCAGCCACGAGAAAGCAATCCCGATTTGCATCGAACGCCGCCCGCACCCCTTCGTACCGCTTCGGATCGTCCGGATCGGGGAAACGAATTCCCTCCAGGGAAGGCGCTCTGATCGGAGCCTCTATGGGCGATCCCCGATCTATGGCGTTCGTGGACCATACCACCCCGAATGAATCCGTGATCGTATCCCCGAAGACGGCCGGATCCGCATACAGCGGCTTGTCCTGACATCCCTTCAAAAAGACGGGGAAACCCAAAACGCGAGCCACGTCCTCGGCCCCGTAATACGTCCTCAACTGCGCCTCCACGGGCGGCGTGAACATAAAATGATAGGGCGTCTGAGCGGGCTCCACATGCGCCAGCGTGGATCGAATCCACTGTTTTTTGTCCATCCTGCCCATCGAAGTTCCTTTTCTGTAAAGACTAAAAACGAAAAATAACGAATAACCGGAGCTTTGTCAATGAGAAAATAACAGGGAGTCCCACCGGGAGCCGTTTCATCAAAAGCTCCTGGAACCATCCACGGAGGGAAAGCCATGGTGTTCCCGATCCAAAAATCAAGAAAAAAAAGACCTCTCTGAGCGCATTCGGAGAAAAAAATTCCATTGCGCTGCCTGCGAATCGCCAAAAGAAAGCTGCGCAATAAAGAAAAAACAGCGCGGGAAATTTATTCATGGAGCGTTGAAAATACTGCTCCGCGCTCTACGCTCTATGCTTCACGTTTCACGTTTTACGTCCAATGAAGCACGAAAACCGCGCCTTCATGGCGGTCTCCTGTTTCGCTGTCTCCCTCAGATGGCACGAAGATTGCATGGGATAAGGTCGCGAACGAAAGGCAACGGGCCCTATTCATGGGAGGCCGTATGATCAAAGGATTGTACACATCCGCTTCGAGTATGCTGCAGAGGCTGAGCAAACAAGAGGTGGCGGCCAACAATCTGGCCAACATCAACACGACGGGATATAAGCGGGACGGGTTTTTCCAGAGAGCCCTTGTGGAAGCGGGCCAGAGTCTGTCGGGGAGCTATCATCCTGAATGGCGCAACACGGATCCGACGGAGGTGGTTGTTGACTTTTCGCAGGGGCCGTTGAAACAGACGGAAGGGGCACTGGACGTGGCGATTCAGGGGGATGGTTTTTTCACGATCCAGACCCCGGACGGAGAGCGGTACACGCGGAACGGAAATTTCACACTCGATCCGGATGGCCTCTTGACCACGCAGACCGGCTACCCCGTACTCGGCGAGGGAGGCACGATTATGCTGCAGGGCGGGGATGTAAAAATCAACGAGAAGGGCGAAGTTATGGTGGATGGTATGCTCGTGGATGCCTTGGATATCCGGGACTTTGAGCGCCCTTATCAGATGACGAAGGTCGCGGGTGAATTTTTCCTTCCGAAAGACGGAGATCAGGGGGAGGCTTCGGAGAACATGGCGGTGTTCCAAGGCTTCCTCGAGGAATCCAATGTGCAGTCCATCCAGGAGATGACGGAAATGCTGATCGTGTACCGGAACTACGAGTCGGATCAGCGAGCCGTTCAGATGCAGGATGAGACGTTGAGAAAAGCGGTAAATGAACTGGGGGCAGTGCGATAATTCGGTGACTGGTGATTGGTGACTGGTGATTGGAAACCCAAACAGAACCTGGAAACTTCGCACTTTGCACGCCACTCATTAGATAGAGGAGGTCGGCAATGAGCAGAGCGATGCGAACGGCGGCCACGGGGATGATGGCCCAGCAGCTTAATGTGGATACGATCGCGAATAATCTGGCAAATGTAAATACCACGGGATTCAAGCGGAGCAAGATCGAGTTTCAGGATCTGCTATATCAGACCGTACGACGTTCGGGGATTTCCGGGGCACAGGCGCCGGTGGAATTGCAGATCGGGTATGGCGTGCGCCCGGTGGCCACGCAGCGAATTTTTTCTCAGGGAAATATTACACAGACGAGCAATGCGTTGGATCTGTCCATCGAGGGAGACGGTTTTTTTCAGATTATGCGTCCGGATGGGACGGTATGTTACACGAGGGATGGGACGTTCAAGCTTTCGGCCGACGGGGAGATCGTGACCTCGGACGGATTTGCGCTGGAGCCGGAACTCTCCCTCCCCGAAAATGCGACGGACATCCATATCACGCGGAATGGCGTCTTGTCCGTGCTGATCGCCGGTGAGACCGAGTCCCAGGAGATCGGTCAGATCGAGTTGGCCAAGTTCATCAATCCGGCGGGGCTGAGCGCGCTGGGTCGAAATCTGTTTGCGGCCACGGAGGCTTCGGGGGACGCGATGGTGGGCGTGCCCGGCACAGAGGGATTCGGGATGCTGTCGCAGGGGTATCTGGAACTGTCGAACGTGGAGGTGGTGGAGGAGATGGTCAACATGATCATCGCACAGCGGGCGTATGAGATCAACGCCAAGGCGGTGCAGACGGCAGAGGATATGTCTTCGATGGCGAATAATTTGAGGCGATAGGCAGAAGTCAGGAGTCAGAAATCGGAAGTCGGAAGTCAGAGGTCAGCGGTCAGCGGTCAGAGATCAGCGGGAGGAGCGATGCGCCACCACTCACTAATCACCAATCACCAATCACCAATCACCGGATCCTTCGTCTTATCTTTCGTCCTTCTTGTCCTCTGTTTCCCGACCGGAGTCGCCTGGGCCGAGACGAAGATTGAGCAGGCGCGGATCGAGCAGGCCGTCCGAACGGTCGTTCTCGCATCGGACGATAGGACGTCTGAGCAGGTGGAGGTGCACGTGAGACGCTGGCGGGACACGGTGGTGGATGGGAAGGGATCGGTGGTTCTGAAGGGGACTCCGGCGACGAAGAAGCCTTTGCGGGGAACGGTTCCATTCAAGATCGAGGCTTGGCGGGATGGGAAAGTTGTGCGGCGGTGGATGGTGACGGCTCAGGTGCGGATATTCGAGCAGGTTGCGGTGAGTCTGCGGCGATTGGAGCGTCATCACGTGATCGCCGCGGAGGATGTGGCTTTCCAGCGGAGGGATGTGACGGACCTCTCCGGAGAAATTTTTACCGCGGAGATCGCCGAGGGCGCGGAGACAGGCGAAAATGTGGAGCAACGTTCCGCTGTGAAACGGGGAGCGTTGATCGGAAAGCGGATGACAAAGACCGTGGGGATCGGTCGGATCATTTCGAGGAAGGATGTGGAGGAGCCTCCGGCAATCCTCCGGGGGCGCACCGTGCCGATTCTCGCGGAGATGGGAGGGCTGACCGTGCGAGCCACGGGAAAGGCATTGGAGGACGGCTGGCCGGGGGAACGAATCAAAGTGCGGAACGAAGCGTCGAAGAAGCGCCTTATGGCGGAGGTCGTGGATGAGCGGACGGTGAGGACGCGGTTTTAGAAAAGGAAAACGGGAAATGCTAAACGTAAAACGTAAGGGGAGTTCACTGCGCACATTGTCCCTTTGCGCTGAGATACAACATATTTCCACTCGTTGCGCGGGAACGAAGAACGTATTATGAGAAAATTATTTAGTGCCTGTATCGTAATATCACTCCTTGTTTTATCGAATGCACCTGACGGATCACGCATGAGAGGGACCGGAGGGGCGGTCTCCCCCTCTCCCCCTCTCCCCCTCGCCCTGTCGGGGTGGGGCGGATGGGGCGGGACGGCGTGGGCGGCGGAATTCAAGCTGGGCGGTGGATCGCTGTATTCGGATATCCGGGCGCACAAGATCGGGGATATTCTGACGGTGTTGATCATGGAGTCGTCCTCGGCAAAACACCAGACCGGGACCGC
>JAUWMS010000210.1 GCA_030613045.1 Candidatus Latescibacterota bacterium
GATATGTTCGACAAATACGTAGCGCCCTGGTGCAAGAAAATGGCTGATCTCTGTCATCAACATCAAGCCATCCTTCACATCCACAGCCATGGACATATCCAGGAGGTGATGGATGCCTTGGTCGCGACAGGGGTTGACCTGCTGAATCCGGTTGGCCCTTCCGACCACAATGATCTTGAATTCTTTAAGCAAGAATGGGGAAATAGGATTACTTTCCTGGGTGGGATCAGCACAAAGATCGCCGAGATGAACAGAGAGAAAATAGAATCCCACATAGCCCGGGTCATGGAGATCGGATGTAAAGGAAGCCGGTTTATGCCCAGAACAGAGAGCGGCATCCCCGTGATGGAATCGGATAAAGCTCGTTTCTTTATAGATACGCTTGCTCGCTATCGCCGGCAACATGGAACGTTGGGAGAAAGATAAGTTTTAAGAAATAAGCGGTATCATCCATGTAAAGCGAACGGAGTAGGAGGATGACCAGCAAAGAACGGGTTATGAAAGCACTTGATTTCGAATCCCCGGATCGCATACCACGCTTTGATAATTTCTGGGGAGAATTTGTTGAAAATTGGCGTAAAGAAAAAGGAGTTAGCCAGGAAGTTGATATTCGCGATTATTATGGAATTGACCTTTCTGTTCCAGTAGCCGATGAGACATTCTTCCCGAGCACCAAAGGAGTGATAGAAAAAAAAGGAAATTATTTAATCTCTAAAGATGGCTGGGGGAGAACCGTAAAAACAAGGGAAGGCTCCTATTTTTCTCAGACAATAGACACCGTCTTGAAAACCAGAAATGACTTGGACAACTTGGAATTTGAGCCAGCGGATTTGGACATACGCTATGAACACTTCCTGGAGAGGGTAAAGAGGGATAAACAAAAGAAAAGGGCTGTGTTCTGTAAGATCGGTGGTCCCTTCCATCGTTGCTCTTTTATTCGGGGAGAGGCAAAATTTCTCATGGATTTGGTCAGTGATAAGAGTTTCGCCAAAGCACTGGTGGAGAAGGTGGCAACTAACCGCGTCTCGATCGGGTTAGAGTCGTTGCGCAGAGGGAATCTCTATGATACTGGCGTCTGGATCTATGATGATATGGGTGCAAATGAGGCCCCGATGTTTTCCCCAAAGATATTTGAGGAAATTTTCCTGCCGGTTTACATAAGCATGGTAAGCACTCTGAAGGAGGCTGGGGCGAGAAAAGTCATTCTCCATTGTGATGGCAACATCGTTCCCTTTCTTGATATGGTGATCGAAGCTGGAATTGATGGGCTAAATCCTGTTGAGCCGAAGGCGGAGATGAATATTTTAGAACTAATGAAAAAATACGGCGATAAACTCTCCTACATTGGCGGCGTGGATAATGCTTCGGTGCTCCCTTCCGGAGATAAGGAAAAAATCAAAAGGCATATTTTACCTATTCTGGAAGCAGGGAGGGAGGGGGGAATCGTCATCGGCACCCATTCCATCGGACCGGACATCTCTGTGGAGACTTATGATTTCTATCATTCTTTAGTCCGCAAGTATGGAAATTGATTTGATCACAGAGCGTGAAAGCGTGTCAGACCTATCGTCATTGTCAGTAGAAATCTAATTTCTTTGCATCCTCTGTGGTTCTATCGGTAGCCCAATCGAGCTATGATTATCGGCGCGTGCGAAATAGATCTATGGATTCCGGAGAGCCGGTCGTTGAAACAGAAGCGATACGCGATCAAAAGTCTGAAGGAGCGGATCAAAAACCGGTTCAACGTCTCGGCGTCGGAGGTGGACCATCACGACCTATGGCAGCGATGCCGTTTGGGCGTCGTGATCGCCTCCACGGATACCCGATACGCTCATCAGGTGCTCTCCAAAGTGGTGGACTATGTGCGAAGCGATGGCCGGGTGGAGCTTCTGGACTATACGATAGAAATGCGGTAAAAACATTGCCTAAATTTCAAAAATTTCAAAGGTTTCAAAAATTGGGGTGCCGGCAATTTTGGCAATCTTTGAAATTTTTGAAATTTAGGCAATGGAGATAAAAGCGGGGATGTGGCCATGGAATACAAGCGCGCGGATCGGGTAAATGAACTTCTGCTGGAAGAAATCAGCCTCCTCGTCCGGAAGCTGAAGGACCCCCGCATCGGATTTGTAACGATCACTGGTGTGGATGTGACCGATGATCTGCGCCATGCCAAGGTCTATGTGAGCGTGATGGGCGATGATGAGACCGTGCGCGCCGAAACATTGGAAGGCTTGCATCACGCGGCGGGATTTATTCGCAGGGAGCTGGGACACGTGCTCACCCTACGGAGAATTCCGGAACTCGCCTTTCGGTACGATGAATCCATGGAGCAAGGCGCCCGAATGGACGCGCTGTTGAGTAACTTGCACGACTGAAGGCAATGAATAATGAGCAATACCCTTTCGCCCCTCCCCGAATTGGGGTGGTGGGGTATTGCTCATTCCTCATTGCTCATTGAAGTTCTTTGCGGTGCAATTTGTCTGAGGCTTGAATGGACGGCGTTCTCATCGTGGATAAGGAGCAGGGCTGGACGTCGCACGATGTCGTTGCCCGCATTCGGAAACTTTTTCACCAAAAGAAAGTGGGACATACCGGCACGCTCGATCCGATGGCCGTCGGGGTATTGGTCGTCTGTTTGGGGCGGGCTACCCGAATTATTCGCTTTCTCGACAGCGAAGAGAAGCGCTATAGCGCGGAGATCCGACTGGGGATCACCACAGATACGTTCGATGCGGAGGGAGAGGTTACCGGGATCAAAGAAGTGCCGGAGTTCACGTTGGAGGAGCTCGAAGCCGCGTGCGAGCCCTTCCGGGGGCGGATCCAGCAAATTCCTCCGATGTTCTCCGCAGTGAAGGTATCCGGAAAAAAGCTCTATGAACTGGCCCGGAAAGGGCTGGAAATTCCACGAACTCCGAGAGCAGTAACCATTTCCGAATTGAACATCCTGAGTTACCGGAGGCCGATCCTCCGCATCCGGGTCGTCTGCTCGAAGGGCACGTATATCCGCGCGCTGGCCCACGATATCGGAGAACGACTAAGCACGGGAGCACATCTTACCGCCTTGCGGCGGACGCGATGCGGACGGTTCAGCGACGCGCAAAGTTTGACCCTGAATCAAGTGGCTTCCGGCGTGGAAGACGGCACCATAAACCGGAAAGTGTTTTCCATGGACGAGGCATTGAGTCCCCTCCTTCGGGTGCAGGTATCGGGAATCGAAGAAGAACGCTTCCGAAACGGAGCACCGGTGCATCGGTGGGATATTCTGGAGCACAGGGATGGCGAGGAAACCGCGCGAGTCATCGGGGCGGACGGGGATTTTCTCGGCATAGCACAATGCGGAGAAGTCTTGAAGCCGGTCTGTGTCTTTGTGTAACCTTCAAATTGCAAATTTTCAATCTGAAATCGGTTCAGCCATCGCCATGAAGATCATAGACCACATAGACTCCCTGTCCTCCCTCGACCATCCCGTAGTCACGGTGGGCACGTACGACGGCGTTCACTTAGGACATCAGGAAATCTTGCGGGAGGTGCGCCGCAAGACGAAAATCCGAAACGGTGCCAGTGTGGTGCTGACGTTCGAGCCGCATCCACAAACGGTGGTGGCGCCAGAATCGGCTCCCTTTCTGCTGACCACAAAGGCGGAGCGGATAGCGATCTTAGAGAAGGAAGGGATAGATGAGACCATTTTCCTTCCCTTTGACGCAGAGATGGCCCGGTTGGATGCCGAGGAGTTTGTGCGGAAAATTCTAATGGACGGAATCGGAGTCGAAGCGGTGGTGCTCGGAACCAACCACGAATTCGGCCGGGGACGATCCGGGAACGTTCGGTCCATGAAACGTTTTGGTGCGCAATTCGGATTCGAGGTGGATGCGGTCTCTTCTCTGATCGTGGATGACGTTCCGGTCAGCAGTACCCGCATCCGGGAATTGATCCGTGAGGGGCATGTTGCGGAGGCGGCCCGTCTGTTGGGACGACCATACAGCATAGCCGGAGAGGTGATCCGGGGGGACGGTCGGGGACGCGGGCTCGGGTTTCCCACCGCAAATCTGAGCATAGATCATCCCAGAAAGCTCCTTCCCGCTGACGGTGTGTATGCTATGTGGGCCGAATTGGGCGACGCGCGTTTTCCGGCGGTGATGAACATCGGCGTGCGGCCCAGCTTCCGGGCGGGACGTGCTATCGAGGTGCACCTCCTGGATTTCAAGGACAACATTTACGGAGCAACCGTTCGAGGAAAGCTCGTGGAGAAAATCCGGGAAGAAAAACAATTCGACCATCCGGAAGCTTTATCTGAGCAGGTCGCACAGGATATTGAACGAACGAGAACACTTTTACATCCACAAAAATAGTCATTGCGCAATAGGGCCCATCCCTCCCCCTGATGACCGATGACGAATGACAAAGGACTTCCCGAAAGGAGAAAACGATGCCGTTGACAAAGGATCAGAAGACCGAGATCATGAAAAAGTTCGGAAAAAACGAGAAAGACTCGGGTGTTACAGAGGTTCAAGTGGCGCTGCTGACCGAGCGGATCCGCCAATTGACGGACCACCTCCGGACGCACAAGAAAGATCACCATACCCGGAGGGGCTTGCTGAAGATGGTGGGACAACGGCGGCGGCTCCTGAACTATCTGACACGGAAGGACGTCATGGCTTACAGGGCGTTGATCGCAACGCTCGACCTCAGACGCTGACCCCGGAAGGGAATGGTGATTGGTGATTGGTTAATTGGTGATTGGTGTTTTACGTTTTGCGTTTCACCAGTCCCCTAAAAAAGAAAAGAGGGAGATCGGATGACCCATCGTGTAGAAATGGAGTTGGGAGGTCGGACCCTGTCATTGGAGTCGGGACGTGTGGCTCGGCAGGCCGACGGGGCGGTGTGGGCGCAGTATGCGGATACGGTTTTGCTGGCGACCGTCGTGTCCATGAAACCGAGGGACGACCGCGGTTTTTTTCCGTTGTTTGTGGATTTTCGGGAGAAGATGTCCGCGGCCGGGAAAATTCCGGGAAGTTTTTTCCGGCGCGAGGGCCGGCCTACGGAGAAGGAAACGTTGACCTGCCGTTTGATTGACCGGCCGCTTCGTCCGCTGTTTCCGGAAGGATACATGGACGAAGTGCAGATTATGTTGATGGTCCTCTCGTCGGATCAGGAGAACGACGCGGATGTCTTAGGAATCATCGCAGCTTCCGCGGCGCTCCGGATTTCCTCGATCCCCTTCGACCTGTCCACCGGCGCGGTGCGGATCGGGGTGACGGACGACGGACTGCTCCTCAATCCCACGTTTACGCAACGCGGGGAAAGCCGGGGAGATATCGTGGTGGCGGGCCACGCGGATCAAATCACCATGATGGAAGCAGGGCTTCAGGAGGTACCCGAAGAATCCGTAGCGGAATCGGTTCGGATGGCTATGGTGGAAATCAAGCGCATCTCCGAGCTTCAGGAGAAATTGGGTCAGGCGGGTGGGAAGACCAAGCAGGCTCCGCCTGAAATCAAGGACGATCCGGAACTTCGAAGCGCCGTACAACGAGCCGCGCAGGATCGGATCGCCGCCGCGTACCGGATTCAGGACAAGCAGGAGCAAAAGGCCGCTAT
This sequence comes from Candidatus Latescibacterota bacterium, assembly GCA_030613045.1. Classification (GTDB taxonomy): domain Bacteria; phylum Latescibacterota; class 4484-107; order 4484-107; family 4484-107; genus 4484-107. Next base: position 5,596 of record JAUWMS010000210.1, read on the forward strand.
GGATCACGTTCAGGCGGAAGTCCCCGAGGCGCTCGCTGAGGACTTTCCGGAACGGGAGCAGGAGATCAAAA
>JAUWMS010000070.1 GCA_030613045.1 Candidatus Latescibacterota bacterium
CCGATGCGGACGGAGCATTGACGGTCCGGGTCGGCGATGGGATGGCGCACGTGCACTATTCCACACCGGCTCAAGCGCGCCGGGGTGTAGGATCGTTGCTCGGGCTGGAGTGCGACGAGGAGAAGGAAATCAAGGAGCAAGCCGGTTTCGGGACGATGGGGTTGATGCTCGACTGTTCGCGCAACGCGGTGATGACCGTCGGGCACGTGAAGAAGTGGCTGCGCCGGATGGCCTTGTCCGGGTACAACATGCTGATGCTCTACACGGAGGATACGTATCAGCTTCCGGACGAGCCGCTTTTCGGGTATCTGCGCGGGCCGTATAGCTTAGACGAAATTCGCGGGATAGACGACTACGCGGCCGCATTGGGCATCGAGCTGATCCCGTGCATCCAGGCTCTGGGACATCTGGAGCAAATCATGAAGTGGCGGGAGGCTTACGCGGAGGTGCGGGATACCTCCAGCGTGCTGTTGGTTGACGAGGCCGAGACGTATCAATTGATCGAGAAAATGATGCGTTTTTGGTCGCAGGCCGTTCGCACCCGCCGCATCCACATTGGGATGGATGAGACCCACGATCTGGGACGCGGGCGCTATATGGATTTATTCGGATACAAGCGGGGCTTCGACATTTTCAACGAGCACCTGAGCAAGGTGGTTCGGATCTGCCGGGATCAGGGGTTGCAGCCCATGATCTGGTCCGATATGTATTTCCGCATGGGGAGCAAGACGGGCGACTATTACGATAGGGAGAGCCGGATTCCCGACGAGGTGGCCGCGGCCATTCCCCGGGAGGCGCAATTGGTGTATTGGGATTACTACCACACCACCGAGGCCTTTTACCACGAGTGGATCGAGCGCCACCGGGACATGGGCTTTGAGCCGGTGATGGCTTCGGGAATCTGGACGTGGGGACGGTTCGTGTATTCGCATGCGTTCACTTCACAGACCGCGCTGCCGTGCGTGCGCGCCTGCCTGAAAGAAGGGCTGAAGGAGATCTTCTTCACGATGTGGAAGGACGATGGCGGCGGCGTGGATTTCGACTCCGCTTTGACGGGGGTATTGTACGCGGCGGAGGCGGCTTACCATGGGGGGCAGGTGGACGAGGACCTATGGGCCTCCCGCTTTAAGGGCGTCTGCAAAGCCGATCTGGCGGCGCAATTGCAGATTCCCAGACTCGATCCATGCACCCGGTACGAAGACGGCGAAGTGAAGTCCCGCATGCTGCGCTGGGATGACCCGCTGTTGGGGATGTATCGCAAGTCTCTGTTGGCCCGGAAGAAGACCGAAAATTTCGATCCGGCCGCGTATTACGAAAAGCTGGCCGATGATCTGTCCCCTCTGGTCGGGCAGGATGAGGGCGAAGCGGGCGATCTCGAATTTGCCCGTCAGCTTGCGCATACCGTAGTTTTGAAAGCCGGGATGTACGATCGTCTAATCAAAGCATACGGGGAGAAGGACCGGGAAGCGCTTGGTGAGGTGGCCGACGAGGTGATCCCGAAAGTGGTTTCTGAATTGAAAAAACTCTGGCAGTTGCACCGGCGGGTCTGGATGGCTCAAAACAAACCCTTTGGGTTTGAGGTGCAGTGCGTTCGGTATGGAGGGCTTATGCTGAGATTGGAGGAGGTCGCCCTTCGGATCCGGGAATACCTGTCCGGCGAGGTCGAGCAGATCGAGGAGTTGGAGGAAACCGTCAAGGAACTGGCGGAACAGTTCAACCGGTATAGATCGGTCGCCACGGCGTCGAGCATATTGTAGGTGCGGGTAGATCGAGGTACCCCTCATTCTGAGTGTTTGTAGTGAGGCACGCTGGTGCCGCCACAACGCCACTAACGTGGCTAACTACGAACGCTCACGGACATCGAAAGGAGGTTTCTCCGATGAAATGGTACGAACATCCCTTACGCATTGCGGCCCTCCAATGTCAATCCGAGGGCGATTCCAAACACGTGTTGGAGATCTGGGACGAGTGGGGGTTCAACACCGAGCAATTGTTGCACCTGAGCGCGGAAGCCTATTCGGGATATTTTCGTCCGGATCGGGCCGAGGCGCTGCGGGAGTATTTGGCTCTGGCCAAAGAGAAAGGCATCCGTATCATCTTCTACATCGCGCCAGGGGCCGGATCCGCGGATTTCATGAAATCCCATCCGGATTGCGTGCAAACCGGTGCGGACGGGCAGCCCATAGGTGGAGCGTGCATGAACTCCCCGTATCGGGAGCAACTGTTCCGGATGATCCGGGACGTAGCTCAGTTCGAGGTGGACGGCGTCTTTCTCGATGGGCCTGTGGTGCATCAGGGCGCGTGTTATTGTCCCTATTGTCAGGCGCAATTCAAGGAAGCCTACGGCCAGCCGCTTCCCACAAAAGAAGACGTGCACGATCCCCTCTGGCATCGGTTCATGGACTTTCGGTACGATACCATTGCGAACTGTCTGCGGGACGCCCACGCCGCGCTCAAAGAGGTGCGTCCGGAGGCGTTGCTTTATATGAACAGTCAGAGTTTCGCTTCGGGATTGGCCAGTGCGCGGGACAACCGTCGTTTGGTGCCCCATCAGGAGATATTGGGCGCGGAAGGCGGTTTCATCTTCTACGTGCGCCCCGACGAGGTGCCCTTCTGGAAGCCCGGCGCGACGGCCAAGCTCATCGAGACCCAGGCGGGCGGCAAGCCCACGGTGGTGTTTGTGGCCGGGGATCACAAGCCCTGGAACCGGCATCTGCATACCGCCGCGGAGACGCGATTGCTTTACGCGGACACCGTAGCCAATGGGGCGAGTATGTGGTATGGGCTGCATTCTCCTGTCGCCGACGTGGTTGCACCCGGCGGACAGGCGGCCAAAGAGATGAACGTCTTTCTCCGCAGGCATGAGCGGTATTACGAAAGCACCCGTTCGGTGGCTTCGGTGGCGCTGATGCGTTCGGCTGCGACGCTGGACTATTACCAGCGGGAAACGGAACAGAGCGATTTCACCGCGACCGAGCACGCCACGTCGGAGGGCGTATTGGGCAATGCGGCTAAATCCTTCAGTGGCTTTTACGAGATGCTGTTGCGCGCTCACATCCTGTTCGACGTGATAGATGAGGAAGCCCTATTCGAGCAGGGAATGGCGAAGTACGACACGTTGGTTCTGCCGAACTGCGCGTGTCTCTCCGAGCCGTCCGTGGAAGCGATCACCGATTTTGTAACCGCAGGCGGATGCGTGTTGGCTTCCTTCGATACGTCTCTCTATGACGCGCTGGTTCGTCGCAAGACAGAGTTCGGACTGGGGGATGTTTTCGGAGTATGTTTCGAGGGGGATGCTTACGATTTCGGGAATACCAGCTACGTCTCCGTCAAGGAACGGCATCCCATCACCGAAGGATTGAGTCAGGCTTTGATCCCTGCGCCAAGCTATGGTCTGAAGGTGGGGACGACTACGGGCCGGGCCTTGGCGGTCTTCCGTGCGCCGATGGACCGGCAGTATGTTCCCCTTGCCGAGGAGACCACGCCCGCTGTGGTGGTCAACACGTTCGGTCAGGGACGCTCGGTGTATCTGGCAGGGAACGTGGGCGAGCATTACCAGGAATGGGGTTTGCCCGCGCACCTCTCTTTGGTGGCCGATGCGGTTCGGTGGCTTTCTCCTCCGATGCTGGAGGTAGCGGATGCACCGCAGACGCTCGAGGTGGTGCTGCGTGAACAGGAGGAGGAAGGCCGGTATATCCTCCATCTAATCAATTTCACCGGGGAGATGCGGCGGCCCTTTGGGCGAATTACGCCTTGCCACGATGTCCGGATCACACTGCGCACGGACCGGAAAATCAGCACGGTACGGGCGCTTGAGGCGGAGCAGGATTTGTCTTTCCAGCGGAAGGACGATGCGGTGCATTTCGTGGTACCGTGTGTGGAGACGTACGAGGTCGTTGTGGTAGGGTGACGATTCTGCGAATGCCCCTATTTCCGAATTTCTGATTGCCGTGAACAGGCCTTGTCAGGATAAAACATGGATATAGAAATCATAGGCACGGAATCTTTGGGAGTGCGGGGGCTGTGCTGTTTTGTCAGAACAAAAGACAGGCGGATATTGATTGATCCGGGTATCGCCTTGGGATATACCAGATACGGATTGCTTCCCCATCCTTTTCAGGTAGCTGTGGATGAAAGAATACAAAAAAAGATCGTAAAAAGATGGTCCGAAGCGACGGATATTGTTATCAGCCATTTTCACGGAGATCATGTTCCCTTGGCGGATGCGAATCCCTATCAACTGAATATGGCAAAAATAATCGGATTAAATCCGGAGGTCAGGATATGGACCAAATCCTCTGGTCATCTTTCCTCCGTTGAAAAGCAAAGGGCGGTCTCTCTTTCGTTCCTCTTAGAACATAATTTGATCGAAGCCGAAGGCCAGAAGCAAGGCCCCATGACGTTTTCCATGCCCGTACCGCATGGGGATGAGAAGGATCGTTCTGTAACGGTCATGATGACTAAAATTGAAGAAGATGGCGTGTTTGTCCACGCTTCTGATATTCAGCTTCTTAACCATGCTGCTGTTTCCCAGATATTAGATTGGGAGCCGGAACTCGTATTTGTGGATGGACCGCCCCTGTATCTGTCGGGTAGGCTTTCTAAACGTCAAATTGAGAAAGCATGGCATCATGCTCTACGCCTCTCTCGGGAAGTGGATACCTTGATTCTCGACCACCATTTAATGAGGAATTTTGAAGGGCTTAAATGGATAAAGCGTTTGTCGTCCGAAACCGGGAAAAGGGTTATGTGCGGAGCGGATTTTATGGGAAAGCCCAGAAGATTGCTTGAGGCCAACCGCAAGCGTTTATATAAGGATATGCCTGTGCCCGATGGATGGCATGAGGCCTATGCCAAAGGCAAGGTGCATACCGATCGTTATTGGAGCTCCGCTCAAAAGCTTTATAAGTAGGTGGACAAAATTAAATTCATAAAATTTCCCAGCAGTCCGCAAAGCATTTTCTATAAGGAAGCCAGGAAGCCAGGAGAGGGTTAGTAAATTGCGCAGGTATTGTTTTTCTCCTGGTTTCTTAATTGTGAAAATAATTTTGTCCAGGAACTTAAGTTGGAGAATCAGGAATGAGGCCGTAAAGAGGATGATCATAAAATGTGCTAAGTGCGGAAGGAAGATTTTTAGATATAGAAAAATTGGGAAGGGACGACTGTGGCACTGCTGGAGGGATCGAATCTCAGAGGATTATAGTGTGCGAGATGGAAATGAGATCAGATGTCCATGCGGGAACTTGATCGGTATGGATGAGCGAAAATGGATTAAGATGAAACAACATGCTTTTACATGTTCGGGTCGGTAATGTCCGATTGGGAAATTGCTGTATGAAGATGAAAGAAAAAACGTTTACAGTTCTCGGTATCATCTTGATGCTATTGGGCATGGGAAGCACAGCCCGGGCACAAGAGGTCTCGGTGACCGCGTCGGTGGACCGGCAGCGGGTATCGGTGGATGAATCCTTGACGCTCACCGTGGCCGTGTCCGGAGGCAACGTGCAGGGGATGTCGCAGCCCACGCTCCCGCCGCTGGACGGTTTCGACGTGATGGGCACGTCTTCTTCGTCCAATATCTCGTGGATCAACGGCCGGGTCTCGATGACGCAGGAATATCGCTATACGCTCATGCCGAGGTCGGTGGGCGCGTTCACCATTGATCCGGTAGAGGTTCGCGTGGGCCGGAAGACGGTACGGACAGAGCCTGTCCAGGTGGAGGTCGTTCAAGGAACAGGGACAAAGCCTCCAGCCGGTCGTTCGGCTCCGGGAGGGCAGCGAAGTCCCCCGGAAGCGCAGCCGAGTGGGCGCGCTCAGGGGAATATCTTTATCACCACGGAGGTGGATAAGCACAAAGCCTACGTCGGAGAGCAACTGGTTCTGACCTTCACGTATTACAGTCGGTTGTCCCTGTGGAATGCGCCGCAATACACGCCTCCGGAAACGCCGGGCTTCTGGGTGGAGCAACTGTCCCGCGACGAGCGCGCCCGACGGGTCGTGATCGAGGGGCGGGTCTTCGAGATGCAGCAGATCAAGACCGCACTCTTTCCGACTTCCTCCGGAAAGCACGTCATCTCTCCGGCTTATCTCGAGTATTCGACGGGAAGGGGCTTTTTCTCACGGGGTCAGGCGCGTCGGTTGCGCACCGATCCCATTGAGATCGAGGTGTTGCCGCTGCCGGCCAAGGGGAAGCCCTCGGACTTTTCCGGCGCGGTGGGAAAGTACACGCTTTCGACCAAGGCGGATAAGGCGTCCGTGGCCCGGGGGGACCCGATTTCGTTAGAGGTGATCCTCTCCGGCTCCGGGAATATCAACACGGTCGGCAATCTGAACGTCCCTGATTTGAAAGGCTTCAAGGTGTATGAACCGGAGATCGAGAAAAGTTCCTCGCGCGCCGGGGACCGGATTCGAGGGAAGAAGGTTTTTCGATATGCCCTGATCCCGGAGCGGGAAGGCACGCTGTGGATTAAGCCGTTCACGTTCTCCTGTTTTGATCCCGGAGCAAAAGCCTATAAGACGTTGAAGACGAAGGCCCAGCGGATTACGGTGACCCCGGGACAGGCGGAGGAATTGAGCGCCGCCGGATACGGTCTGACGCGGGAGGAGATCCAGTTGGTGGGCGAGGACATCCGCTTTATCAAACCGGCTGTGGGGAAGCTGAGGGATCAAAGTGGTGTGCTCTATCGGAGCGGCGGGTTCTGGTTGATGCAACTTATTCCGCTGGTTGCCGGGATCGGAGCTTTTTTCCTCAAGCGGCACCGGGAGAAGATGGCCGGAGACGTAGCTTATGTGCGCCGCCGACGGGCAAAGGGCGAGGCGAGAAGGCGGCTTAAGAGGGCCAGACAGTTATTGAAGGAGCATAATTCAGGAACGTTCTACGGGGAAATCCATCGCGCATTGACGCAGTTCATCGGGGACAAATTGAACGTGCCGGCCGCCAGCCTGATGAGGGATGAGATCGCGGAGGCGTTCGCCGCGCGGGACATCGAGGACGGCGTGACGGACCGGATCGGAGAAATTTTTCACCACTGTGACGCAGCCCGTTTTGCCCCCGGAAGCCTCTCCGACGAGGATATGAAGAATCTTCTGGACGACGCAGAAACGTTGATCGGACGATTGGAGAAAATGCTGTGATGAAGACAATTTTGGATTTTGAATGTGCACCGCAGAGACGCAGAGCGCGCGGAGAAACTCCCTGTGAAAGTGAGAAAGTGAGAAAGTGGGAAAGTGGGAAAGCGGGAGGGGTCTCACCGTCTCACTTTCTTCCCTTTGTCTCTACCTGTTTTTCCTCTTTTTACCGAATACAGCTTTGGCTGAGGATGCGGCAGTGTCATTTTACAACCGGGCGGGAAGAACGTATGAGGCGGAGCAGTATGAGGAGGCGGTTGCGCTGTATGAAGCGATTACGAAGATGGGAATCCGGGACGGCCGGGTGTATTATAATCTGGGGAACGCGTATTTCAAGGCGGGCCGGTTGGGCAAGGCGATCCTGTCCTACGAGCGGGCGCGGCGTCTGCTTCCCCGCGACGAGGACATCGAGGCCAATCTGGGATTCGTGCGTCTGCTCAAGGTGGATAAGGAACCCCCGGAGGAACGGAATGTCGTCGTCCGGTTTGTGCTGAACCTTTACGATGCCTTCAGCCTCAACGGACTGACCAAGGCGGCGAGCGGGCTTTATATCCTGATCATGTTTTCGGTGATCGGATGGATCTTGTACGGACGAAGGTTTCGATCTGTTTGCGTGGCCGTTTTGATCGTATTGGGCGCGGTGTTCGTTCCAGTCTGCGGCGTGCTGGCGTTCAAGATTCACGCCGAAGCCTTCGTAAAAGAGGCCATTGTGATCTCCGACGAGGTGGATGCCCGGAGCGGTCCCGGAGCGGAGCATACGAAGATTTTCGCCGTCCACGAGGGAACGAAGGTGCGCCTTGAGCGTCGGGACGGCGACTGGGCATTGGTGCGGCTGAGCAGTGGGATTGGGGGGTGGGTGAGGGGGAAGGGGATGGAGGAGATTTAGAAAAACGTGAAACGTGATGCGTGAAACGTAAAGGCGAGATTCCTGATCCCTGACTTCAGAATACAGAATTCAGGAGTCAGAATTCAGAATAATTACCCCTGACTCCTGACCCCTGACTCCTGAAACGGGCCTCATCTTTCGTAGTTCCTCTGAGGTGATTATGCGCACAATCTCGATCTTGAGGGCGCTTCGTGCATTGGGAGGCGCCCTTTTGGATTTTGGTGTCCCGCCTCATTGTTCGTTGTGCAAGGCTCCTTTGGAGGAACATGCGCGCGTGGTATGCGAAGGCTGTTGGAGCAAGGTTCAGGTGAGCACCGGACCCCATTGCGCCACGTGCGGTTGTCCTTTGGATGAACCTGCTTCAACTTGCATCAATTGCGCAAACAGAACGCTGCACTTTGACCGCGCCCGGATTCTTTCGCCCTTCGACGAGACCATTCAGGGCTTGATCCATCAGCTTAAGTACCGGGGAAAGCGATCCATAGGGCACCGGCTGGGCATAATGTTGGGCACGTTGCTTGCGTCCGACGGCGGTTCGGGCGATTTGGATATGATCGTTCCCGTTCCCCTGCATCCAAGCCGGGAGAAGGAGCGCGGATACAATCAGAGCGCGTTGGTGGCCAGCGCCATGGAAGCCCGATTGGGCGTCCGGGCGCGCACGGATCTGGTTATGCGCACGAGACGGACGGCCACTCAGACGAATCTGAATGCGGAGGAGCGCGCTAAAAACGTG
>JAUWMS010000270.1 GCA_030613045.1 Candidatus Latescibacterota bacterium
GCTTTCCGTGCGGCACACGACCACGACCCTGGCGCCCTCCTGCGAGAAACCCCGGGCAATCCCTTCCCCGATTCCTTTGCTTGAACCCGTCGCGATGGCGACTTTGTCCGTCAGTTTCATGCTTTGCTCCCTTAGTGTAAAGGAATTCGCACCGCAGAGACGCAGAGTTCGCAGAGAAAACCATAGAAAGGGTTTGAAGTGCTCTGTACTACTAACCTGCAAAATCTTGTTTTTTTGACAAGGTTTTTGTTGAACGAGGAGGAGTTGGATTGATCGGATTCCCGGATAAGCTTACTTTGTTTGATCCGTGTAATCCGTGTCCCATTGCTTTTTGGTTTTTTGCGGCTTTGCCGCGCTGTGGTTTCTGCGTCTCTGCGGTGCAAACGGGAGAGCTATTTAGACCCCGATCCTTCGTTCACTTAGAGCCTATCCGAAAACCTCGCCGCAACCTTATGCCAAGCAACTGAAGGGTAGGTTTTCGGATAGGCTCTTATTCGTCCAGCTTATAAACATGAACGGCATTGCCGTGAAAAAGTTTTTTCAGTTCATCCGGGCGACAGCCGCTGAGCGCCCATTCGAGGGCTGCAAACCACTGCCGGTATTCCCCGGCAAGCGTCACCACCGGCCAGTCGCCGCCATAGAGCACCCGGTCAAAGCCGAAACATTCGACTACGTGCTCAATATAAGGTTTCAGTGTTTCCTTAGTCCAGTTCTCATGGTCGGCTTCGGTAATCATTCCCGAAATTTTGCAGTGCACGTTGGAGAATTCCGCAAGCGTTTTTAATTCATTCTTCCAGGGCTCCGTTACGCTGTTTTTTATATCCGGTTTGCCGATGTGATCGAGGATAAAGATAGTATCCTGGCATTGATCCACCATTTTCAAGGTATGCTTCAGTTGCTCGTGCGATATACAAATATCGAAACTCAAATCGTATTCAGCCAGCATCTGAACACCCCACACAAAATCCGGTTGCATGCAGAAGGCAGGATCCGGCTCAGACTGGATCAGGCGACGCACACCTTTTATGAGCGGGCATTTCTTATATTCTTCCAGGACCGCTTTGCTATCCTCGCCCCTTTCCAAAGGCGCCCAGGGGATGATGGCCTTAATCTTAGGTTCCTCCTTTGCCAGATCCATAACCCAGCGGGCCTCATCCATGGACTGGTCGGACGCCGCGTCACACTGCATGAAGACGATGTTCTCAACCGGGATCGGATGGCAGGCCGCCAGGTAATCGTTTAGAAGAAACGGCCTTTTCAGCGCAGGCAAATCATTTAGCCAGGGATAGGTGAATCGGTTTGTATCCCACAAATGAACGTGTGCGTCGCTTATTGGGAAATCAGGCATATTCTTTTCCTTTTGAGACATGTAGCGAGACAGCAGAACTTCAATGCTCATATTCCCTTCGAATTGTCGCGCCACGCCTTATCAGGAGCAGACAATTCGACGAGTTTACTTAATACTTGCGGATCGGTATGGCTGGCGCTAATCGTGTATCGCTTTGCCCGCTGACCGAAGATTTTTTTTGCGGTTTCCTCCGATGGGATCATTATGCACTCCGGTTTTATTCCGGCAAACATACTAAGATAACCAACCTCATCGCCTCCGGAAAGCATCTTCCATCGAACGGTTTTCCCGGACATCGAATGGTGCTATATCCCCCTGGATGGTAACTGCAAGCGTTCAGCTATCAGGTGTCAGCTTCCCCGCCTTTCCTACCTTGGGACGATCCTTCATTCCGGATAGTGAGGGCTGAATCTCGGGCGAAACACGAAAGTCGGTGGGTGGCTGAACGCTGAGGGCTGACGGCTGAGCGCTTACTGATAACTTATGAAGTGCCGCAGTTAGAACTCAAACTGCTCGATGGCTCCGGAGATGGCCTGCTCCATCAACCCAAGCATCTTGTCCGCTTCCTCCTCGGTCATCGTGAAGGCCGGAGCGATCACGAGAATCTCCCCGTTGTTGCGGAGGATCATCCCGTGCTCCCAGCAGTAATCTCTGATCCAGGTGCCCACGTTCAATTTTGGATCGAGGGGCGCTTTGGTCTTGCGGTCGGCGACCAACTCGATGGCGAGAATCATTCCCATGCCGCGAATGTCCCCGACGATGGGGTATTTGTAAAATTGCTCCAATCTTTCCTTCAGGTATTTCCCCATCGCGGCGGCCCGTTCTACGAGGTTTTCCCGCTCGATAATCTCGATATGGGCCAGCACAGCCGCGGCGACCGTGGGGTGACCGCTGAAGGTAAAGCCATGCCGGAAGTCCTTGCCCGGTCTGCGGAACTCATCGGCGATCCCAGGCGTAGTCAGCACCGCACCCATCGGCAGATAGCCTCCGGTGAATCCTTTCGCGAGGCACATGAAATCGGGCGTCACGTCCCAGTTTTCACAGGCGAACAACTTTCCGGTCTTCCCGAAGCCGACCTGAATTTCATCGAAGATCAGAAAAATTCCGTATTTGTCGCAAAGCTCCCTTAACCCTTGCAGATAGCCGTCGGGCGGGATCGGATACCCGATGTTTGAGCCGGGAATGGGATCAATAATAATTGCCGCAACGGTCTCCGGTTTTTCCCCAAGAATGACCTGCTCCATATTCTTCAGGCAGGCCAGCCCACAGGAGGAAGGCTCCAGATCCAGCTCGCAGTGATAACACCAGGTGGACATCGCGTGCGTGAATCCGGGAACCAGGGGATGGAACGGCTCGGCAAAGTCGGGCAGTCCGGTGGCCGACAATGCTCCCAGGGTTGCGCCGTGATAGGAATATCGCCGTCCGATGATTTTATTGCGGGAGCTTTCTCCACGCTGCCAGAAATACTGCTTCGCCATCTTGATGGCCGACTCGCAGGCCTCCGAGCCGTCGTTCACGAAATAGGAGACCGAGAGATCTCCGGGCGCAAGCTGGGCAAGCTTTTCGGCCAATTTGATGACGGGCACGGTGTAGCAGTCGTGATAATTCGGGAAAAATTCCAACTGCGCCATCTGCTTCTGCACCGCCTCGGCGATCTCAGGCCGGTGATGTCCGCTAATGGTGGTGAGCAGGGAGGCGAAGGTGTCCAAGTAGCGCTTCCCGTTCACATCCACGAGATAACAGCCCGCTCCTTTGACGAATATCTTGGGTTCTTTCTCGATATCCGAGTACTCCGATAAATTGGTCCATACGTATTTTTTTGCGGCCTCGATCAGTTCTTCGGCTTCTCTATTTTGGGCCATCTTTGTTTCTCCGTTGGTGAGTGGTGAGTAGTGATTGGTGAGTGGTGAGTCGTGAGTGGGGGAACCCAGCCGCCGCTGCCCTTCCTGCCGTGCGATAAACCGCACGGTTCGGGGCTCCCACTCCGCTTTTACGTTTCACGTTTTACGTTTCCCCTCTTTCTCAAACCTCTTTCAAATAAACCCGCCGCCGCTCTTTCTGCGCCAATCTTGCGGCCGTGGCGATGGCGATGCACTCGATCATTTCCTCGTAGGGCATCCGCGGCTTCCGGGTCTGCACCATTTTTTTGATCCTCTTCAGGTTTTCCACCACGCCGTAGGGAAACTCGAAGTCGCCGAGGGCAGGGGAGTGCACGGCTCCGATGCCGCTGTAAGCACTGGCATACACCGCGCAGTGAGGACCGACACCGGAAGCACAGTTGAGGACAACGCCATGCTCGGGCCGGTCGGGTTTTCCGCCATAGTCCAGGTGCACGTGAGCCAGAGGGGTCCGGCCCATGCATTCCACCGACTCCACGCCCGCTCCGAAGAGGTGTTGCGCCAGGTTGATGGCGTGAATGTGCCCGGCCATCGTGTCTCCTCCGCCCTTGACCGTGCCGAATTCGGGCTCGCCGATTTCCTTGAAACGGTTTCGGAAAAGCGTGGCGTGAGGGAGCGTTCTCAGTATGGAGAGAGACATCACCGGAGTATCGTGCTTTTGCGCCAGTTCCACGAGGGCGCGGGCGTCTTCGACGTCGTAGGCGAAGGGTTTATCCACAAAGGTGGGAATGCCCTTCTCCAAGCCGGGCGTGGCCAGTTTCAGGTGATCGGTACCCTCTTCGTTGCAGTCGGCGATCAAGATTAGGTCCACGTCATCGGAAACCTGCTCGAAGCGGTCGCAGACTTGGGGTTTTCCGTAGTAGATGCTGGCCATATTCTCCGCCAACTGACGATCCTCATCCCATACTTTCGTGACCTCGAAGCCGGGGACTTCCGGAATCGTCATCTGCTCAGGTTGGTTGTACTGCGTATAAAAGTAGAAGTACCCCCCTCTTCCAAGCTCGGGCTTTCTCAGAAGATAGGGATCATGCCGCTGGATCGGATTCGCATAGTAGATCGCGTGAAGATCGCAGCGAATGATCCCGGTGCGGATTTTGTTCATTGTTGTTCCTCCTCTATGCTATTTCCCTGTGTTCCCTCTGTCTCCACTACCGCGATCTCCTGCCAGTCCTCAAGCCTGAGACTTATGCGCCACTTCCCTCCTTCCTTCTTGATCTCACAGCAATTCCCGGAGTCCTTTTCTCGACCGCTCAGATCAAAGATCCGCACCACCGGCTCGCCTTCCTGCTCCGAGAAAGTATCCACGGAGACGCAGGAGATGATACGCTCTTTCCCCAAAATCCAGCCTTTATGCAGTTCCACCGGGGTCAAAGGAAACATACGGTTGATTGGACCATACGCTCCGCACCCTTCGCCGCACTCCGGAATTTCCGTGACGTAGTGGTACCAGAGCAGTCCGTGCCGCAGGTACGTGATGACGGATTTCATAATGACCTCGGCGTAGTTTCGTTGCCCCTCTTCGCCCAGCCGCTCCGGTCGAAAACCCAGCGCCACGGGGCTGTTCAACTGACCTTTGCACATGCGTTGATGGAGCGGCGGTTCCTCACCGCGACCGATTTTGAGAGGATCCAAAACCCATTCGGCCTCCATAAAGCGGACAACGGGAACCGACTGCAACTCCTCGGCGGCGCAATGCGTGTTGGCGACCATA
>JAUWMS010000170.1 GCA_030613045.1 Candidatus Latescibacterota bacterium
ACTCATAAGGTAAAAAAAGAGCAGCGCTCAGACCAACTCCTCCCCGATCGTCGTCATCGTCAGCTTCCCGTGCTTGACGCCTCTCGTGCTGATCAGCTTCTCGGCGATCCGCCGGATCACGTTGGCCTTGCCTTTGACCACAGAGACCTCGAGACAATTGTGCGCGCTCAAATGCACGTGCATGGTGGAGACGATGGAGTGCAGGTCCTGATGCTGTAACTCCGTGAGTCGCTCGCTCAACTCCCGGACTTCGTGATCGTACACGATGGTAATCGTTCCCACCGTCTCGTTCTCCCCCAACTCCCATTCCGTGTGCACCAAACGGTCCCGAATCAGGTCCCGGATCGCCTCCGACCGATTGGTATAGCCCTGCCGCGCGATCATGTCGTCGAACGTTTCCAACAGATGGGGACTGATTGACACCCCGAACCGGATCATTTCTTCCATGGACGCGCTCCTCTCAGCGCTTAGCCAGAAAGAGCACCATACATGTTTCACCCTTCCTGGCGGAGGGTTTCTTATGGTTTTATTACGTTTTTTGTAAACGTGTTACTCCCATGAAAAATAAAAACCCCCTCTGCTCAAAGAGGTCAAGCGGTTTTTCAGAAGAGCAGGGGAACCCGTTCGGGACGCCCGCCGGATGATCCGACGTGACCTCGTTATGGGACCGATGGGGTCTGGTGTTCTATGGACTCCGATCCGACAAGCTCCCGAAAAGATTTAAGCTCGCCCGATTCCGCGTAGCCATGGACGGCGTTTCTTCCGGATCGCTTGGAGGCGTAAAGCGCATCGTCCGCAGCCTTGTACAGCGCTTCCGCGGATTCCAAACGAGAGGGAAACGTAGCCACCCCAATAGAAACCGTCATCGGCAATTGTTTCACTTTGGCATATTCCATCCCATACTCATACACGGCCTCGCGGATCCGCTCGGCCCGCCTGAGGGCGTTGGCGTGATCGGCGCCGACCAAAAGAACGCCAAATTCGTCGCCCCCGTTGCGCGCCGCGATGTCGGAACCTCGCGTCGTCTTCTTGATGACGGTGGCAATTTTCTTGATGACATGGTCTCCCTCCAAATGGCCATATTGGTCGTTGTATTCCTTGAGATGGTCGAAGTCGAGGAGGATCAGGGAGACAGGGTTCAGATTACGTCGGGCCGGCTCGCTGCCTTTCGGGAATTTTCCGATCTCGTTTTTTAGGGAGAATTCAAAGAAGGCTTTGTTGTATAATCCGGTGAACCCATCCATCCAGGCTTTTCGGTCGCTTTCCTTTTTTTCGATCACTCTCGTCAGCAGCGCAGCCAGCAGCTCGTTTCTGAAGGGCTTGTCCAAATAGTAGAAAGCGCCCTCATTGATCGCCTGGACGATGGTATCCACTTCCGGGCCGTATCCGGAGATCATAATGACCTCGGTTTCCGAGGTCATTTTTTTGATCTCCCGCAAAATCGCCAGCCCATGCTTTCTTTGAGGGGGCGTTCCTTTTTCAATGGGGATGTTTATGTCCAGCAAGATGATATCGTAATGCTGCTTGATCTTGCCTTGAACTTCCTTCAAACTCCCGGCAAGGTCAACCCGAAGTAAACGATGCGAGATTCTTTCCTGGAGAAAATCCGATCCCAATAGACTTTTGAGGTATTTGGCAAAAAGGGGATCGTCATCTACAATCAGAACGCGATACTCCCACTCGGCCGGTCTCAACGAGCTTTCGTCGGTCAATGGTTGTTGATCTGACATAGGCAATCTCCATCGTGCAAAGCGCGTGGGAATACCCGGGAGATGCTCAGAGCGTGTCAGCGATCCAACGAGGGATTGTCCCTCCAAGAGCAGGAGGCGAATTTCGCCGAGTAAGTGGCGCCGGACTCTCCAAGACCGGGTCATACATACCCATAAATGCTATTAAAATAATTCATCTTCGGCGATTTGTCAAGGATTTTTTGACTTAGAATCCATCGTTCTCCCAGATAAAGGGGGTGCCTTGAGGGAACAAGGCACACAGGGGGCCGACCAACCCCGGAGGAACGGTGACGTCCGATCCGGAAAGCAGTCTACGCGGATCGGCGTATCCCAACACCAATTTGGTGAGGAGGGATTGGGGCATCTCCACCGTTGGCGATGTTCCACGATCCGAGGGTTTCACATCGAGCGCCCCCCGATCCATCGTCACATCCAACGCGCCGATGTCCGTGCACAAGGTAAACGCTCCCCGCCAATCTTTGAACTCCGAATGCTTCAGCCGTGCTTGCAACTCCGCCTTGAATTTCCAGAACAGTCCCTCTAAATCGAGGATCCGCATCATCCCGTCGCCGTCTTTGTGATAAGATACCTCCAGCGTGACGTCTTTTTCAAAACAGCATTGGGCCATCGGCACATCGGGAGGAAGGATCAGAGAGACCTCGCCGTGAAAGGAGGCTTTGTCCCGATTTCCCAGATCGTGCAGAATCGTCGAAAACACCGCATCGTTCCCACCCGCTACCTCATACAACGCAACCCGCTTGCCCTCTCTGACGCAGAAGTACCCGAGCATCCGATCCGCCTCGTCGCACACCGCGTACCACTCGTCGAAATCCACGTAGGGCCAGCTCCACACGGCGCCTTTTCGATCACGCTGCCAGAAGGCCTCCGACCGAACCACCGAGCACGTGCGACGCGCATTGTCCCTGGCATACATAGATGCCGCTTCGGG
This sequence comes from Candidatus Latescibacterota bacterium, assembly GCA_030613045.1. Lineage (GTDB taxonomy): Bacteria > Latescibacterota > 4484-107 > 4484-107 > 4484-107 > 4484-107. The sequence continues at coordinate 2,680 of JAUWMS010000170.1, forward strand.
AAGCTCCTCCGGTTTGATCCCGCGAACAGAATGTTTCGCCTCGCATGCCATCGCACCCTTCGCGGCCATTTTGATCGAGAAGCGGCTCAGACACACCGAATAGCCGAATCGGGGATAGAAATTCGGGATCCCGAAGAGCATGGACACGTCGAAGTGGTGCGCCCGCATATACGACAGCGCATCCCGCATCAACGCCTCCGAGTAGCCCCGCTTCCGATACGCCGGATGCGTGCACACGCCGCTGATGCCGCCCATGCGAACCACCGCGGATCCGATCCGCATCGGATGGTCCACGATCCGTACGTGCGCCACCACCTTCCCATCCTCCTCCACCACGCGCGAATGCTCCCGTACGTAATGCGGCCCCGGCGCGTGCGACCGCTCGAACCGCTCCTGAAAAGCGAAGAAAGCATCGCCGCCGCGAAATACCTTCGCGGACCAGTCCGCAACCTGCCTGATTTCCTCCTCCGTCTGGATCGTGCGTAGCTTCATGCGCGTTCCAACCCTTCGTTGGTGATTGGTGATTGGTTTTCAATCCGCAATCCGCAATCCGCAATCTGAAATCGCAATCCCTCAGCGGCTTCCCAACGCCATCACGCCCTGGACGATAAAGCTCGTGGCAATGGCGGTCAGGATGATGCCCATCAACTTGGACAGCACCAGGGAGCCTCGCCGTCCGAGGAGGCGGCTCAAGGGGTGGATCTGCGATAGGATCACATAGACCACGCTCAGTGTCAGTGTGGCGCTCATCAGCGCCACCGCGTAATTTTGAGGGAACGCGACTCGCTCCATCGTGAGCATAATCGTAGTGATCGCTCCGGGCCCCGCGAGCAGGGGACAGGCGATGGGGACGATGCCCACGTCGCGCGATTCCCCGGGCCGTTTCGGGAGAATCCCGAAGGTTTGATCCAGTGCGATGATCAAAAGCATCAGTCCGCCGCCGATTCTGAGTTCGTTCAGACCGACGTCGAACAGTCCCAATATCTTCCTGCCCACCGTCGAGAAGATCACGAGGATGACGAAACTGACGAGCACGGCCGCGCGGATCGTTTTTTGCTGCTCCCGGTCGGGCATGTCCCGCAACAGGCCGGTGAAGATCGGCAGGCCGCCCAATGGGTCAATGATGATAAACAGCGCCACCGAAGTTCGTGCGATCTCCGCGCAAAGTTCCCGCATCTTTTGTCCTCCGATTCGGCTGCTCTTGGATGACGGATAGTAAGGGCTCCGGTTACGCGCTTTTCTCCTTCAACCGCTCCTGCCAACGCGCGATCCAATTCAGCGTATCCAGCGGCGTCATGCCGGATATATCCGCCTTCCGAATTTCCTCCACCACCGGATGCTCGTTGTGCCCTGTATTTTTTGATGTTGAAGTCCGAACGCAAACACTCAGGCAGCAAAATATCTACTCAGATCGAGGCGACCACTTGACAACCTTCACACCAGCTTTGCTCGTGGCCAGATGATAAATGCTGCCCGCATCATCAATAACGAGGAACTTCTTTCTCTCAGTATAGTTACCCGTGAGCAGAGGTCCTGCTTTGGCCAATAGCTTCAGATCTGGGCTGTACTTGTATATGTATCGTACGCGCCCTTCGCTCTTCCCTCGATACCCTTGGTAGAGGCTGACGTAGAAATATACGTTGCCGTATCCATCCTCTGATTGGAAAATGACTACATCACGATACCCTTTGACATCGAAGGATATACGCTTTGAATTTCCATGAACAGGTTCCGCCACATAGGTAATACGGTCTCCAGAATCAAGAATCTCCTTGTACCTGCGTTTCGACGTCCTCCCAATTAATCTTGGCTGCTCCTCACGACTCAATGACTCCCTGGTCGCCTTATAGATTCGTTCTCCTCTTTTGCCAGCAACGGCCTTTGCCCGGCCCACCACTACTTTAGAGACACCAAGATAGATTTCCCCGCCACGAGCGGTTATCCCTAACTCTACGGCTCTGTCCGGTCCCGGACCATACTCAATGCTCTCAATAGGAGTGCCATCGGGCGCATACTTACGAACGGCATATCTATTCCCATCGTTCAGCCACACATTGCCTTCTTCATCCAGGCAGATCGAGCCGTCCCATTGCATTTCGACCGGAAAGCTCCTCAATAGCCTGCCCGTCCGGGCGAACACTTTGACCAGATGATGGACTGTATCCATAATATAGATAGTACCGTCCTTGTCCACATCAAACGCCACTGGACCACACCGAAGGCCTTCCGCATCTTCCGGCCCGTCCTTGGCGTATCCCATGTCCGAGGGCCCATCTCCCCAGGATAGGTCAAGCAGAACCTGGGACTCATACTGCTCCATCTCGGCTTGGGCAGTCGATCCCACCGCCATAATAAGCGCTATTGCAACAGCAAGAGCTCCTGATACGAACAGTTGTCTTCTCATTTTACCAAACCCCCTTTTGTCAAAAAAAAAGGTCTTTTTCATCTATCGTGACAGATTTTCTAACCCTTTAGTCGCCAAGCAAATAGGGCAACGTCGCAACTTCCTGTCACCCTTTATCTTATCGGCACGCTTTTTCAGTCCCTTGTCTTGCAGTAAATTACGAGTCCGCATTTCACGATGGATGAAAAAGACCCAAAAAAAATAGGCCGCATCCCGAAGAAAGGTTTCCGGACGGCGCTTCACGGAACTCTATACACCTTTCCCCTTCAACCGCTCCTGCCAGCGGGCGATGCAATTGAGCGCATCCAGCGGCGTCATGCCGGATACATCCGCCTTCCGAATTTCTTCCACGACCGGGTGCTCTTTCGGAGTCCCAAACAAACTCATCTGCTCCTCCACGTTTCCGCGCCTCGATCCCTTGGCTCCCCGGATCCGTTTCCCAAGGCGCATGGGATCCAGTTCGTGCCGCTCCAAATTCGCGAGGATCTCCTCCGCCCGATCAATCACGTCTTTCGGCATCCCGGCCAGCTTCGCCACGTGAATCCCGTAACTGTGATCGCATCCGCCCTCCGCGAGCTTCCGGAGAAAGACCACGCCCTCCGCGTTTTCCCGGACGGCCACGTTGTAGTTTTTCACCCTCGGCAGCACGTCCCCCAATTCCACCAACTCGTGGTAGTGCGTGGCAAAGAGCGTTCGGGCGCGGACTTCGGGCCGATTGTGAAGAAACTCCGTGATCGCCCACGCCAGAGAGAGTCCGTCGAAGGTGCTCGTGCCCCGACCGATCTCGTCTAAGAGCACCAGACTTTTGCGCGTGGCGTTGTGCAGGATGTTCGCGGCCTCGTTCATCTCCACGAGAAAGGTGCTCTCCCCGGCGGTTAGATTGTCCGAAGCGCCCACCCGCGTGAAAATCCGGTCCACCACGCCGATGTGCGCTTTCCAGGCGGGTACGAAACTCCCGATCTGGGCCAAAAGCACGATCAGGCCCACCTGCCTGAGGAGCGTGGACTTCCCGGACATGTTCGGGCCGGTAATGATCAAAATCTGCTCGTTGGACGTATCCACCCGCGTATCGTTCGGCACGAACGCCCCGGCCTT